>NZ_JAMQOL010000077.1:0-68241 GCF_023717965.1 Paractinoplanes hotanensis
ACTAATTGGCACTGGCTTATCAAGCACCCTGTTGAGTTCTCAAAGAACAACCACACCCGGCCAACCGCTCCGGGGCAACCGCTCAAACTTACCTGGTCGACTTCGCAAGCGCAAGATCTGAAATCGTGCTCGCATCGCCCAAGTTTTCCCCACGACAGGCACCCGCTTTCCGGCGGGTAGATCGTGAGAGTGGCCTCGCGGACCGGCCGACGATCACTGAGTGATCTGCTTGCCCGGTTCCCGCTGGCTTGACTAACTTACCCGGTTGGTTTCGCTAGCGCAAGTCGCCCTGCCCTGCTCCACCCGGCCATGCCGGTCAACCGTAACGCCTACCCATCGGGAACGCCGTGCGAGCGTCGCTTTCGCGCCGTTCGTCCGGGTTTCCCTCGGGCAGAGAGAAAGTTACGCGACCGGGTGCCGCTCATGCAAATCGACCCCCGTGCCCATCTGTGCTCCGAGACGACCCGAAACCGCTTCGCGACGTGAAAGAGTGGGCACATGGGAGCTTCGCGGACGCTGGCGGCCGACGTGCTCGTAGACATGATCATGCCGTTCGGCCAGTTCGTCATCGGCGCTCTTGTGCTGGTCACGCTGGTTGTCTCGGTGCGCCGGCTCCTCGTGCGAGGGCCTTCCCGCATGGGGGGCGCAATGCTCCTGTCGGGCGGCGCGGTCATCGGCTTCGCCCTGGTCGGCTACTTGATCCAGCTTCTGTGACGCCGCTGACACCTCAGCGGTGACCCACTGAGCACACACCTCAAACACCGGCTACCGGACGAGCGCCCTTCCAGCCGGAACCAGGTTCTGTCTCGTAGTTGAGGCGGGGCTTTGGCGAGGCCCGGATCCCGCCCACGCAACAGAACCTAGAGGCGCCGGTTGGCGAGGCTCGGCAGTTCTGTGCGGATCTTGTCGAGACGGTCGAAGTCGAGGTCGGCGGTCACCACGCCGACGGTGTCGGGCGCCTGGGCCAGCACGGTCCCCCAGGGGTCGATGATCATGCTGCGGCCGAAGCACGTACGGCCGGGGTCGTGGTCTCCGATCTGGCCGGCCGCCACGACGTAGCACTGGTTCTCGATCGCCCGGGCCCGCAGCAGGACCTCCCAGTGGTCACGGCCGGTGTGCATCATGAAAGCGGCCGGCACGACCAGGACGCGCGCGTCACCCTCGACGGCGAGCCGGCGGTAGAGCTCGGGGAAACGCAGGTCGTAGCAGATCGACAGGCCCGTGCGGACGCCGGCGATCTTGGCCACGACAGTCTCGTCGCCGGGCGCCACCGATCGGGATTCCTGATAGGAGACCCGGCCGGCGATCTCCACGTCGTACAGATGGATCTTGCGGTAGCGCGCGACCAGTCCACCGTCGGGGTCGAAGACCAGGGACGTGTTGTAGGTGTGATCGGCGTCGGGCCCGCTTTCGTGGAACGAGCCGGTGTGCACCCAGATGCCGATCTCACGCGCCGCGTTCGAGAAGAACTCCGCGAAGTCGCCCTCGATCGGCTCGGCCTTGGGCGCCGTCTGCCCCGGACCGAGGTAGTCGACGTATTCCGGCAGCACCGCCAGTTCGGCCCCGGCCGCTGCCGCGCGTTCGAGCAGATCGCGGGCCACCACGAGGTTGTGATCCCGGTCGGCCCGCGAGTTCACCTGACACACCGCAACACGCATTCCTGAAGCCTACGAGCGCTCCGGGCGCAGCCCAACCCTCACCGGGAGGAGGCAGTACCAAAGAACTGTCCCGACCCCCTACCGATGGCCCTACCCGTGGCGGCGGCTCCACGGTTGACTCCCACCTACTCGATCGAAGCCGCGACCGGTCAGGCGTGAGGAGGCGAGGCAGACGGAGGCGATGCAGACGGAGGGAACGCGGGCGGGGGCGATGCGGGCGGGGGCGATGCGGCCGCCCGGGCCAGGAGCGCACGCAGGAAGCGCCGGTGTTTCGGGGCCAGGCGGGTCCAGATCCGGCGCCCGAGGGGGCGGTCGAAACGGACCAGCATCGCCTGGGTCACGTCGGTTCCCGTGCTGTGCAGGACGAGACGCGCGGTCACGCCGGTCGCGGCCCGCGATTCGAGGACGATGTGAGAGGAACTGTTGTGAAGGATCCGCCATCCAAGCACCTGGGCACGCGACCACGGTGGCGCCAGCGGGATGCCCAGCAGCGTCCAGACGGCGATCATTTGCGCCCGGGTACCCCGAGGGCAGCGCTCCAGGGTCTGCCGCGCCCACTGCTCCGCTGGCCGGTCGACCGACGTGGTGAAGGTGAACGACTCGCGGTAGTCAACGGGTTTCAGGCCGGCGAGGGCCTCGAGGCCGGGCGGCGTCTCGATCTCGCGAACGGTGATCATGGCCGCGTCCGGGATGAGATCTGCGAGGGCATGGCGAGAACCCGGGTCAGGCCAGGCGTGACTGCATGGCTTCGGCCAGCGCGTGGATGCCCTTCAACGGGCGGATCATCACCGTGAATTCGGTGATCTGGCCGTCCGGGGCCTCCTGGAGGAAGTCGCAGCCCTCGAGGTGCATGTCCCCGATGCGGGCGCGGAACAGCAGGGCGTGGTCGGGCGGGGAGGTCAGCTCGCGGGTGTAGTGGAAGTCCTCGAAGACCTGAACGACGGCCTTGAGGATCGGGGCCACGGCGAAACGGCCGCGATAGGGAGTGAAGACAACCGGGCTGCGGAAGACGACGTCCTCGTGGAGCAGTGCCAGGGCAGCGTCGATGTCCTGGGCTTCGATGGCGGCTCGGAACGGGTGCAAGGCGGGCCCCTATAGTCAACTAATTGAATAGGTGCGGATTACGCTAACCTGCGCTCGAGGAGGTGTCCAGATGTCGCTGCGCCACGCACTGCTGGCGGCCCTGGCGCAGGGCGAAGCGTCGGGGTACGAGCTGGCCAAGCGGTTCGATGTGGGAGTCGCCAACTTCTGGTCAGCCACTCCGCAGCAGCTCTACCGGGATCTGGAACGGCTCGAACAGGACGGCCTGGTCAGCGCCCGGGTGGTGGAGCAGAGCCGCCGGCCCAACAAGCGGGTGTTCGTGCTGACCGCCGAGGGACGCGAAGAGCTGCGGGCGTTCGGCGAGCGACCGGCCAAGCCGCCGGCGATGCGCGACGAGTTCCTCGTCAAGTTGCAGGCCGTCGACCCGGAACGGCCCGAGGCGATCCTCGCTGCGGCCACCGAGCGGATCGGACGGTCGCGCGAGAAGCTCGCCCAGTACGACCAGCTGCGGGAGCGGATGCTGGCGGGGCGCGACGAAGACCAGTTCCTGCGCGAGAGCGACCAGGTCGGGCCCTACCTGACACTCATGGCGGGGCGAATGTACGAGCAGACGAACATCCGGTGGGCCACCACCGTGCTCGAGACGCTCACCAACCGCCACGCCGAAGTGCCCGGCACGAGCGGGTAGGGACTCACCGCGTACGCGAAAAAGCCGCCGCCGTCGCACCCGGAGGAACGACAGCGGCGGCTTCTGACAACGTCAGGCCGACTTTTCCTCGCGCTCGCGACGGCGGCGGCCGACGAACTCGCGCGGGACGATCGTGGGGTTCACGTTCTCGAGAACCACCTCGCGGTTGATGACCACACGAGCGGCGTCGGGGTTGCTCGGCACCTCGTACATCACGGAGAGCAGAACCTCTTCCATGATGGCGCGGAGACCGCGGGCGCCCGTGCCGCGCAGCATCGCCTGGTCGGCGATGGCCTCGAGAGCGCCGAAGTCGAACTCGAGTTCGACCCCGTCCAGCTCGAAGAGGCGCTGGTACTGCTTCACGTAGGCGTTGCGGGGCTCGGTCAAGATCTTGATCAGAGCCTCGCGGTCGAGGTTGCGGACCGTGGTGATGACCGGCAGACGACCGATGAACTCGGGAATCAGGCCGAACTTCAGCATGTCTTCCGGCATGACGCGGCTGAAGATGTCGTCGGTGTTCCGCTCGGAGATCGAGCGCAGGTGAGCGCCGAAACCGACACCGCCGTGACCCACCCGCGACTCGATGATGCGATCGAGGCCGGCGAACGCGCCACCCACGATGAACAGCACGTTGGTGGTGTCGATCTGGATGAATTCCTGGTGGGGGTGCTTCCGGCCGCCCTGGGGCGGAACGTTGGCCACCGTGCCCTCGAGGATCTTCAGCAGAGCCTGCTGGACGCCCTCACCGGAGACGTCGCGGGTGATCGACGGGTTCTCGCTCTTGCGGGCGATCTTGTCGACCTCGTCGATGTAGATGATGCCCTGCTCGGCCCGCTTGACGTCGTAGTCGGCGGCCTGGATCAGCTTGAGCAGGATGTTTTCCACATCCTCGCCCACGTAGCCGGCCTCGGTCAGAGCCGTGGCGTCCGCGATCGCGAACGGCACGTTCAGCATGCGAGCCAGCGTCTGCGCCAGGTGGGTCTTGCCGCAGCCCGTGGGGCCGATGAGCATGATGTTGGACTTGGCCACCTCGACGTCACTGCCCGCACCGGGCGCGCCGCTCGACTCGGCCTGGATCCGCTTGTAGTGGTTGTAGACGGCGACCGAGAGCGCCTTCTTGGCCTGTTCCTGACCCACCACGTACTGGTCGAGGAACTGGCAGATCTCCATCGGCTTGGGAAGCTCTTCCCACTTCACCTCGCCGGTCTCGGCCAACTCCTCTTCGATGATCTCGTTGCAGAGGTCAATGCACTCGTCGCAGATATAGACCCCAGGGCCCGCGATGAGCTTTTTGACCTGCTTCTGGGACTTCCCACAGAAGGAGCACTTCAGTAGGTCGCCGCCGTCGCCGATCCGTGCCACCTACGTACTCCTTGAGCTCATCGGCCGGCTTGCGCCGGCCCTGATCTGAGGACTGATTGCCTCGTTGCCATCTCATCGTCTGCCGAACCGCGTAACTGAGGCTGCATGCTCGACGTTACCCGCAAAGGTGCGGTTCTCCGACCCCCCAAAACGGGCGTGTCAGGGGTCGGCCAGTCTATTTGGCACCGGCCGGCCCCCGACATGATGCCTCAGCTGCCGGAGCCCACCGACTGCAGGCTCTTCTTGCGGCTCGCCAGCACGACGTCGACGATGCCGTACTCCTTGGCCTCGTCGGCCGTCATGATCTTGTCGCGGTCGACGTCCTTGCGGACCTGCTCGGGCGGGCGGCCGGTGTGCCGCGAGATCATCTGCTCCATCTGGGTGCGCATGCGGAGGATCTCACGCGCCTGGATCTCGATGTCCGAGCCCTGGCCGTAACCACCCTCGGTGGCCGGCTGGTGGATCAGCACACGCGAGTTCGGCAGCGCCATGCGCTTGCCCGCCGTACCGCCGGCCAGCAGAACCGCGGCGGCGCTGGCGGCCTGCCCGAGGCAGACCGTCGAGATGTCGGGGCGGACGTACTGCATCGTGTCGTAGATCGCCGTCATGGCGGTGAAGGAGCCGCCGGGCGAGTTGATGTACATCAGGATGTCGCGGTCCGGGTCGGAGCTCTCCAGCGTCAGCAGCTGGGCCATCACGTCGTTGGCCGACGCATCGTCCACCTGCACGCCGAGGAAGATGATCCGGTCCTCGAACATCTTGTTGTACGGGTTTGTCTCCTTCATCATCCCGTTCGAGGAACGCTCGACGAAGGAAGGCAGCACGTAGCGGTTGTGCACCGGCGCGAACCCGGAGGGCAGGGTCATGTCAGTCATCTTTCAGCTCCTCAGTTCAGCGTTCCGGCGCCCTCGGGAACCTGAGTGGCCCCGGTGATCACCTTGTCGATGAAGCCGTAATCCATGGCCTCCTGAGCCGTGAACCAGCGGTCACGGTCGGAGTCCTGCTCGATCTGCTCCTGGGTCTGGCCGGTGTGGAAGGCGACCCGCTCCTGGAACATGCGCTTGGTGTACAGCATCTGCTCGGCCTGGATGGCGATGTCGGCGGCCGTGCCGCCCATGCCACCGGACGGCTGGTGCATCATGATTCGCGCGTGCGGCAGCGAGAATCGCTTGCCCGGGGCGCCGGCGCAGAGCAGCAGCTGGCCCATCGACGCGGCCATGCCCATCGCGACGGTCTGAACGTCGTTGTCGATGAACTGCATCGTGTCGTAGATCGCCATACCCGAGTAGACCGAGCCACCGGGCGAGTTGATCCAAAGGTTGATGTCGCGCTCAGGGTCCTCGGCGGAAAGCAGCAGCAGCTGCGCGCAGATGCGGTTGGCAACCGAGTCGGTCACCTCGCTGCCGAGGAAGATGATGCGCTCACGCAGCAGGCGGTTGAAGACCGAGTCGTCGAGGTTGCCACTGAGGGAATCACCGCGGAGCACGGGGCTCGCGGGGAGATGAAGATCGGTCATGGCAGCCCTTCACAGCTGACTGTGTCGGCCGGTGGCGGCCGGCAAGTTGTCCGTCGTACGACCAACCTAACCGGTCCATTGCGCATCAGCTTCCCGCTCGGGCAGGTGTTCGCTGACAGCGCACGCGGCTGAGCCAGCCGGAACGCGATGCCCCTCTGAGGCTGACGATGAGACGGTGGTTTTCCGTCGCCGCAAAGAGCGCGGTGACGGAAAACACCGTCTCATCGTCAGCGGGGCGATCGCGTTCTATAGCTAGAACCTCAGTGGTTGTGGCCCGCGTGCTCGTCCTCGCCGGCGGCGCGGAGGTCGTCGAGGGTCAGCACGGTGCCTTCGCTGTCCTTCATCTCGACCTGCTCCATCACCGAAGCCAGGGCCTTGCCGCGGCGCACATCGCCGAACACGGCCGAGGCCGCACCCGACTGCACCAGCTGGTCGTAGTACTCCTGAGGCTGCATCTGAGCGCGCTGCGCACGGTGCACGATCTCGTGACCGAACTCGTCGTCGGAGACCTGAACGTCCTCGGCGTCGGCGATCGTGTCGAGCAGCAGCTGGATGCGGACGCCCTCCTGAGCGGCCTCGGTCAGCTCCTGGTCGATCTGCTCCTCGGTCTTGTCCTCGGAGCTCAGGTAGTCCTGCAGGGTCGCGCCGATCCGCTCCAGCTGGTCGGTCATGGCCTGCTTGCGGCCCTCGACCTCGTCCTTGACGACGCCCTCGGGCGCCGGGATGTCGGCCGTCTCGACCAGCTGCTTCAGCGCCTCGTCACGAGCCGCGTAGATCTGCTCGACCTTCTTGACCTTGGTCAGCCGCTCACGCAGGTCGTTGCGCAGCTCCTCCAGCGTGTCGAACTCGCTGGCCATCTGCGCGAAATCGTCGTCGACCTCGGGCAGCTGCTTGTCCTTCACGCTGCGGACCGTCACCTCGACGTCCGCGTCCCGGCCGGCGAAGTCGCCACCGACCAGCTGCGTCGTGAACTGGGCGTCGGCGCCGGCCACCAGGCCCACGAGAACCTCGTCGAGGCCCGGGAGCAGCTGCTTGCTGCCCACCTCGTGCGAGATGTTCGTCGCCGAACCGCCCGGCACCTCGGTGCCGTCCACGGTCGCCTTCAGGTCGAGCTGCACGTAGTCGCCCTCGGCGGCCGGCCGCTCCACCGTCTTCAGGGTGGCGAAACGCTCCCGCAGCCCGTTGATCTGCTCGTCGATCTCGTTGTCGCCGATCTCGACCGCCGGGACCGTGACCGAAATGGTCTTGAGATCGGGCACGGTGATCTCGGGACGGACGTCGACCTCGGCGGTGAACTTCAGCGGCTCGTTGTCGCCGAACTCGGTGATCTCGACCTCGGGGCGGCCCAGCGTCTTGACGTCGTGCTCACGCACGGCAGCCAGGATCTGCTGAGGAATCGCCTCTTGAACGGCCTCGTTGAGGACCGCGCCACGCCCGACACGCTGGTCGATGACCGCTGAAGGGATCTTGCCGCGACGGAAGCCCGGCACCTGCACCTGCGCGCCGATCTCCCGGTACGCCTTCTGCAGGCTCGGCTTGAGCTCGTCGAACGGCACCTCGATGGCGAGCTTCACCCGAGTCGGGCTCAGTGTCTCGACGGTGCTCTTCACAGGCGTACTCCTTGTTGCTGCGGATAGTTGATGTCAGTCGGGGTGGCGGGATTTGAACCCACGGCCCCTCGCTCCCAAAGCGAGTGCGCTACCAAGCTGCGCCACACCCCGTGGCGACGGCCAGTGTATGCGGTCCGCTTCCACGAGCGTGCGCTGGAGTCACCTGCCGGGGAATCCGGTTCGCGTGAACGGGAGATGATTCAGTAAGCTGTGCGAGCATCCCCGTCCAAGACGGGGGCGTTGCGGGCGTAGCTCAATGGTAGAGCCTCAGTCTTCCAAACTGATTACGCGAGTTCGATTCTCGTCGCCCGCTCGTCGGTGGGGAGGTCTGTCCGCAGAACGCGCGGACTGGCCTCCTCGCATTCTTCCTGGGGGCCGAGCCCCCAGACCCCACGTTGCGGTGTGTCGCGGCCGTTGGTGGCGGGGCGGGGGGTTCGGCTCCTGTCGCCTTCGGCATCCAGTTCGGCTGGGGGTGAAGGCCTTCTTGCTCTTGGTTGGTTCGATTTCGGCTGGGGGGGTGAAGGCTTTCTTGCTCTTGGTGGTTGGTTCGATCATTTTTTGTACGGGCTATGTGCTCTGCCGGGGGCCGAGCGGCACGGCTGAGGCTGACGCGGGTGTGGGTGCGTCACGGGCTGGGTTTGGGCGCCGGAGAGCGGCGGGATGTGTTTGCTCGCGGTGAGGCTGGGTCCGGAGTGCCGTGGGGGCGCTGTGTGTGCGGAGCGTGGCCAGTCGACTTAGTGGGCCGGGCGTCGTCGAGGCGCTGGGTATCCCGTGTCGCCGACGTGGTGGGCGTGCTGAGTAGGCGACGTGGTGGCGCTGCCGATGTGCTGCACACGGTGACGCCGCTGATGCGCTGGACGTCGTGAGTAGCCGACGTGGTGGCGTAGCCGACGTGCGGGGGTTGGCGGCGCTGGATTAGCGGTCGAGGCTGGCATGTGTGGCGGGTTTCTTGGTGGTTCGGGGCGCGGCGCCGGGCCGCCACCCGGCGCCGCGCGTCTCGGCCGGCTTGGGTGCCTCGGCCGGGAGCTTCTGGAGGATGGTGCTCCAGATACCCGCGGAGAATTTAGTCCTGTGCTTTGATGTCCGTCTATTAGGTCTGGCTTAAATCGCACTGTGAGGTTCGGGTCGGGTCACTCAGCGCGATCATGGGCGACCGAGGTTGGGTGCGGGCTGCACCTCCCTGAACTGCGGCTGGCCGGCGAGCCGAGGCCTGGATCTCGGAAGAACCTGCACAGCCCCGCGAGTTGCCACGAAGCCGACGTCGTGCGAGCGGCTGGCTGTGCGCGTTCAGGCGGCCGCCCAGGCACCGCCGGGAGGGCCGGTGTGGCACGTGCCGTCGAAGAGGGGGCGGGGTGGGCTTGGGCTGAATGCGCGGATGGCGCACTACGGCACCCTGCCAAGGGGGTGGGGACGGCGTAGCCTCGCACGATGACCGTGCTGTGGACAGCGCTCATCATTGTTGGGGTGGTCATGATTTTGGTGGCTATGTGGCCCAGCGTGCGCGAAGGTCGGCGACGCCACGACGACAAACGGGACAGCGCCTGACGCGGCGTTGTGCGCGGGCTGGCAGACTCGTCGCGTGAGCACCGGGGAGCTTCAGACGTACAGCCTTGTCGAGCTGGCCGTCGAGCGTCTCCGTCATGAGATTCTCGGTGGGCACACCGACCCGGGCGAGCGCCTCGTCGAGGAACAGCTCACGCGCCGGCTCGGGATCAGCCGGGCGCCGCTGCGGGAGGCCATGCGGCTGCTGGCCCAGCAGGGGCTGGTCGAGCATATTCCGCGGCGTGGCGCCCGGGTGGCGACGCTCTCCGACGACGACGTGCGTGAGCTGTACGAGGTGCGGGATGTTCTCGAGCGGCACGCCGTCTCCACGATTCCGGCCGATCCCGACCTGACGGCGCTGCGGGCCGCGCTCGATGTGATGCGGACGGCCACCGAAGCCGGTGACCGGCTCGAGCTGGCCGACGCGCACCGCCGGTTCCACATCGCGGTGGTTGCCCTGAGCGGCAACCGCCAGCTGGCCGAGCTGTACGGCTCGGTGCTGGTGCGCATCCAGCTCTACATGGCGGTCAACATGCGGCGCGAGGCCGAGGTGGCCCGTGCCGAGGACGGTGTGGCCCGGCACGAGCGGCTGTTCGCCGCGGTCGAGCGCGGCGACACCGCGGCGATCCTCGAGGCGTTGAGCGCGCACGGCGCCCGGACGTATCTGAGCTAAGGGAAATCGCGCCGTTACAAAGCGCAGCATTCCCCGTAACAGAATTGTCGACAATCGACGATGTGGATGCGAACGCGATCGTCGAAGCCGTACGCGGCCGGCCGGACGTCTGGATCAGCGCATTCGGCGCCGATGAGCTGCGAGAACGCGCCGAGCAGGTGGACCCCCGGCTGCCGCTGGCCGGGATGCCGTTCGCCGTCAAGGACAACATCGACGTGGCCGGCCTGCCGACGACGGCCGGCTGCCCCGATTTCGCGTACCTGCCGGAACGGAACGCGCCGGTCGTGCAGCGCCTGGTCGAGGCGGGCGCGATCGTGGTCGGCAAGACGAACCTCGACCAGTTCGCCACCGGGCTGACCGGGGCGCGCTCCCCCTACGGCGCGCCGGAGAGCGTCTTCGGGGGCGGGCTCATCTCGGGCGGGTCGAGTTCCGGGTCGGCGGTCGCGGTGGCTGACGGCACTGTGGCCTTCGCGCTCGGCACGGACACCGCGGGGTCGGGCCGGGTGCCGGCCGCGCTCAACGGCATCGTCGGGATCAAGCCGACCCGGGGTCTGCTGAGCACGCTCGGGGTGGTGCCGGCGTGCCGCTCGCTCGACTGTGTCTCGATCTTCGCCCGGGACGTGCCCACGGCGGACCGGGTGATGCGGGTCGCGCGGGGTCGCGTACGGGAAGACCCGTGGTCACGCGAGGGATGCCGGCCGTTGCTGGCCGAGCCGCGGATCGGCGTACCGGAAGCCCTGGATTTCTTCGGAGATGCCGGGCAGGAAAAGGCCTTCGCCCGGTTCGGGTGCGACGTGACGGTGGACGTCGGACCGCTGCTCGAGGCCGGTGACCTGCTGTATCGCGGGCCGTGGGTGGCGGAGCGGCTGGCCGACCTGGATGACTTCCTGCAGGCGCATCCGGAATCGGTGCTCCCGGTGACCCGGGCCGTCCTGGAGACCGGCCACGGGTTCACGGCGGTCGACGCTTTCCGCGCCCAGCATCGCCTGCAGGAACTGCGGAACGCGGCTGACCGCATGTGGGAACGGATCGACGTCCTGGCCCTTCCGACGATCGGCACCACCTTCACTCATAGTGAGATCGGCGAGGATCTGATCGGCCACAATCTCACCCTGGGTCGCTATACGCAGTTCGCCAACCTGCTCGACCTGGCCGCCGTGACCGTACCCAACGGCTTCACCGCGGACGGCCGGCCCGCCTCGATCACCCTGTTCGGGCCGGCCTTCAGCGACGACACCCTGGCCCTGCTGGCCCGCTCGCTGCCGGTCGACAACAGCCTGACCCTCGCCGTGGTGGGACTGCACCTCAGCGGCGAGCCGCGCAACGGCGAGCTGCTCGACCGGGGCGCCACCCTGGTCGGCGTAGCCCGCACCGCACCCTGCTACCGCCTGTACCACCTGCCCTCGGGTGCTCCCGGCCTGGTGCGCAGCGAAGCCGGGGAGTCGATCGAGATCGAGCTCTGGCAGATGCCCGCCACCGAGGTCGGCAGCTTCCTGGCCGGCATCGCGGCGCCCCTGTCGCTGGGCCGGGTCGCCCTCGACGACGGCACCGAGGTCACCGGCTTCCTGTGCGAGGCGTACGCGGCGGCCGGCGCCCCTGACATCACGGCCAGTGGCGGCTGGCGTAACTACCGTGCGAGAGGAGCCACCACATGACCGCATCGATCGGGCCGGTCCAGGCCGACCCCTACCCCTGGCCGTACGACGGCACGGTTCCCGTGTCGAGGACGGCGCTCATCTGCATCGACTGGCAGACCGACTTCTGCGGCAAGGGCGGCTACGTCGACTCGATGGGTTACGACATCGAGCTGACCCGGGCCGGGCTGCCGGCCACCGCCCGGCTCCTCGAGCACGTCCGCGACCTGGGCATGCTCGTGATCCATACCCGTGAAGGGCACGACCCCGACCTGTCCGACCTGCCGCCCAACAAGCGCTGGCGCTCGGCCCGGATCGGCGCCGAGATCGGCAGTGACGGGCCGTGCGGCCGGATCCTGGTCAAGGGCGAACCCGGCTGGGAGATCGTGCCCGAGGTCGCCCCGGTGGCCGGCGAGGTGATCGTCGACAAGCCGGGCAAGGGCGCGTTCTACGCCACCAATCTCGACCTCGTCCTGCGCACGCACGGCATCACCCACCTGATCCTGACCGGTATCACCACGGACGTCTGCGTGCACACGACGATGCGCGAGGCCAACGACCGCGGGTACGAGTGCCTGATCCTCAGCGACTGCACGGGCGCGACCGACCCGTCCAACCACACCGCCGCCCTGCACATGGTCACCATGCAGGGCGGCGTCTTCGGCTGCGTCGCCACCTCGGACGACGTGATCACGGCAACGGAGCCGTCCAGCCACCCCGCCCACCACCCACAAGCGGCCTGAAGGCGGTTCCCATGCCGACTGTCGACGCCACCCCCGGCCCGTTTTCCTTCGACACCGACAGCACCGTGCTGCTCGTCATCGACATGCAGCGCGACTTCCTTCTCCCCGGCGGCTTCGGCGAGAGCCTGGGCAACGACGTTTCCCAGCTCAGCCGGACCATCGAGCCACTGAGCACGCTCATGGCGGCCTGGCGCGCGGCCGGCCTGCCGATCGTCCATACCCGGGAAGGCCACCTCCCCGATCTGTCCGACTGCCCACCGGCCAAGCTGGCGCGCGGAGGCATCGGCGAGCAGGGCGCGTTCGGCCGCATCCTGGTGCGCGGCGAGTACGGCCACGACATCGTCGACGAGCTGGCGCCGGTCGACGGTGAGATCGTCGTGGACAAGCCGGGCAAGGGCGCCTTCTACGCGACCGAGCTGTCCGGCATCCTCGACAAATTCGGCGCCCGGCGACTGATCGTCACGGGCGTCACGACCGAGGTCTGCGTGCACACCACGGTCCGCGAGGCCAACGACCGCGGGTACGACTGCCTCGTGCTCGCCGATTGCGTCGGCTCGTACTTTCCCGAATTCCAGCGCGTCGGGCTGGAGATGATCGCCGCGCAGGGCGGCATCTTCGGCTGGGTCGCCGACTCCCCCACTGTCATCGCCGCCCTCCAGGAGCAGAAATGACGACCACCACTGCGGCCAAACTTCCTATCTGGGTACGCGGAGACACCAACGCCTTCTTCGGCTTCGGCGTCAACGTGCTGGTCAACGTCCTCACCCTGACGGCGCTGTGCATCGGGGTCATCAAGATGCCGGCGTCCGACGTCTTCGGCGTGATCCTGCCCGCGCTCGGCATCGCGCTCGTCGCGGGCAACGTCTATTACACGTTCCTGGCCCGGCGGCTGGCGGCGAAGGAAGGCCGCTCGGACGTCACCGCGCTGCCGTACGGGCCCAGCGTGCCGCACATGTTCATCGTGATCTTCGTGATCATGCTGCCGATCTACCTGAACACCGGCAACCCGGTGCAGGCGTGGACGGCCGGGATCGCGTGGGCCTTCATCATCGGCGTGATCGTGCTGATCGGCGCGTTCGTCGGCCCGTACATCCGCAAGTACACCCCGCGGGCGGCGCTGCTCGGCACCCTGGCCGGCATCTCGATCACGTTCATCTCGATGAACCCGGCCGGCAACATGTGGAACTACGCGTGGATCGCCCTGCCGGTCCTCGGCCTGCTGCTGATCGGGCTGCTGACCGACGTGAAGCTGCCGTTCAACTTCCCCATCGGATTGGCCGCGCTGCTCGTCGGCACGGCGATCGGCTGGGCCGGCGGGGCCATGTCGGTGCCCGACGTGACCTCGGCCGCCCGGGACATCGCGTTCGCCTTCCCCCATCTCAAGTTCGACCTGCTGGTCGACGGGCTCCGCGACATGGCGCCGCTGCTGGCCACCGCGATCCCGCTCGGCGTCTACAACTTCACCGAGGCGATGACCAACGTGGAGAGCGCCGCCACCGCCGGCGACCGCTACAACCTGCGCAGCGTGCTGCTGGCCGACGGCGCCGGCGCGGTGATCGGCTCGTGCCTGGGCTCGCCGTTCCCGCCCGCGGTCTATGTCGGCCACCCCGGCTGGAAGGCGGCCGGCGGCCGGACCGGCTACTCGATGGCGACCGGCGTGGTGATCGCGCTGCTCTGCTTCTTCGGGCTGTTCGGCCTGCTCGGCGCGATCTTCCCGACCGCCGCCATCGTGCCCATCCTGCTCTACATCGGCCTGCTGATCGGCGCCCAGGCCTTCCAGGCGACCCCGCGGGCCCACGCGGCGGCGGTGGTCGCGGCGCTCATTCCGAACATCGCCTCGTGGGCCACCGGACAGATGGACAACGCGCTGGCCGCCGCCGGAACCACCGCGGCCGAGGTCGGCACGGGCGCGCTGGCCGGGGCGGGCGTGGTCTACGACGGGCTGAAGACGCTGGGCGAGGGCGCGATCCTGGCCGGCCTGGTGCTGGGCGCGATCGTCGCCTTCATCATCGACAAACGGTTCTGGCACGCCGCGGTCTTCGCCGGGTCGGGGGCGGTGCTCAGCTTCATCGGCCTCATCCACGCCGAGAAGGTGCAGTGGAACGCGGACGGGCAGGTGACACTCGGCTACCTGTTCCTCGCCGTCGTGTGCGTGGTGTTCGCGCTCGGCAAGCCGACGCCCCGCGTGCCGGACAAGGACGAAGAGGAGAGCTTCGAGGGCAACAGCTTCACCGAGGCGCCGGAAGGTGGAGTGCCGACTCCGCGTAAGGAAGAGCCCGCCGTTTCCTGATCATCGAGCGCAACCGGAGGAATGTCGTGGACGCGGACGTCATCGCGGAGGTCGGTACGGCCTTCGAGGCGTACGAGAAAGCCCTGATCCGCAACGACGTCGACGCGATCATCGGATTCTTCGCCGGCGACGCCGTCCGTTACGGCCTCGCCGACATGCAGGTCGGCCTGGAGGAGCAGCGGCGGTGGCGGCTCGCGCAGCCGCCGCTGCCACCCGGCCGGCGCCTCAAGGACACGATCATCCAGGCCTACGGGCCGGATGTCGCCGTGGTGAACACGTTGTTCGGCTATCCCGGCAGCGAGGTGCTCGGCCGCCAGTCGCAGACGTGGGTGCGGTTGCCCGAGGGCTGGCGGATCGTCGCCGCCCACGTCTCCGAGCCGCGCGGTCAACCGGCGTAGCGGCGGGCCTTCGAGCGGCGTTGCGCCTCGTCCAGTCCGGCCAGCCGCGCCTCGACATCGGCGGGGCGCGGCCGGCGGGCCGTCAGCAGCCAGGGCAGTCCCCGCAGCGCATCCCACACGGCCAGCGCCGAGGTGCGGTCGTGCGGCACCGTACGGGCCAGGAAGGCGCTGCGGCGCAGGGCCGGGCCGATCGGTCGGCGCAGCCAGGTGAACCACAGCGTGTTGCGCAAGCCCACCCGCCGCCGGTGGACGGCGTCGCGCAGCACCGACGCGCGGTGGTGCACCACCAGATCCTCCAGGTAGCACAGCTCCCAACCCGAGCCGAGCAGGTCGGTGGCGAGCAGCTCCTCCTCGCCGCCCAGCCAGAGCCGCTCGCTGAAGCCGCCGGCCTGCTCGAAGGCTTCGCGCCGCACCACCGAGGCGCCGGCCAGGAAGCTGCCCAGCGCCGGGCCGGGCAGCCAGTCGGGGCCGGGCACGGGCGAGCCGCGCAGCTCCTCGACGATCGGGTCGTCCACGCCGTCCGGCTCCACGACGATGCGCGCGTTGACGAGCGCCAGGCGCGGGAAAGCGTCGAGGGCGTCGGCCGCCCGGGTCAGCGAACCCGGTTCCCACCAGGTGTCGTCGTCGCAGAACGCCACATAGGGCGTACGGAGGCGGGCGACCCCGATGTTGCGGCCGACCGCACCCAGGTTCTCGGTCAGCGCCACGACGTCGACCTCGGGGAACTCCCGCCGGACGGCCTCGGCCGTGCCGTCGGTGGAGCCGTTGTCCACCAGCACGACCGGGGGCTGCCCCGGCAGCTCACGAAGGCGCCGCACCGCGGCCACCGCCTCATCGCGCCGCTGCCAGGTGATCACGACGACGCCCACTCGCTGATCAATCACGGCGGCCGGATTACCCGGTCCGTTCGCGGGCATACCGTGCTGGTCAGCACACCTCGGACGGTAATCAGGAGGTAACCGGATTGGATCCGCGCAGCAAGTACCCCGGGCCGGCGCTCGACGGCGGCGACCAGGAACCGCCCGGCTCGACCGCGGCGATGCCGGACCGCCCGGATCACGGCGAACAGAGTTACCAGGGCTCGGGCCGGCTCAGCGGCCGCAAGGCGGTCATCACCGGCGGCGACTCCGGCATCGGGCGGGCGGTCGCCATCGCGTACGCGCGGGAAGGCGCCGACGTGCTGATCTCCTACCTGCCCGAGGAGGAGGACGACGCGCGCGACACCGCCCAGCACATCGAGAAGGCCGGCCGCAAGGCGGTGCTCGTTCCGGGCGACATCCGCGACGAGGCGCACTGCCGCGCGATCATCGACCGGGCCCGGACCGAGCTGGGCGGCCTGGACATCCTGGTCAACAACGCGGCCTATCAGATGGCCCAGCCGGGCGGGATCACCGACATCACCGACGAGCAGTTCGACCGGGTGATGAAGACCAACCTGTACGCGATGTTCTGGCTCTGCCGGGCGGCCGTCCCGCACCTGCAGCCGGGCGCGACGATCATCAACACGGCGTCGGTGCAGGCCTATCAGTCCTCGGCCCACCTGCTCGACTACGCCACCACCAAGGGCGGCATCGTGGCCTTCACCAAGGCGCTGGCCGAGGATCTGGCCGAACAGGGCATCCGGGTCAACGCGGTCGCACCAGGGCCGATCTGGACGCCGCTCATCCCGGCCACCATGCACGAGGAAAAGATCAAGACCTTCGGGGAGGACGTCCCGCTCGGCCGGGCCGGGCAGCCGGCCGAGCTGGCCGCCGCGTACGTCTATTTCGCCAGCCCGGAGTCGAGCTACACCACCGGTGAGGTGCTGGGCGTCACCGGCGGCAAGCCCGTCAGCTAGCGAACAGGTCGACGACCCAGTGGAAGGCGTCCATGACCCACTCGGTCTGCTGCAGCCAGGCGAGGCCGACGCCGGCCAGGAAGAGGGCCGTGACCAGGTGTGACCCGCGGGCGGTGCGCCGGACACGGCCCATCTGGCGTTCGATCACCAGGTGGCCGACGACCCGGGCCAGGCAGAAGACGCCGACCGCGACGGCCAGCGTGACCACCAGCACGATCGTCGGTGTGCCGAACGGGCCCTCGCCCGACAGGGCCCATATGCCCCAGCAGACGAAGGCGAACAGCACCGCGGCGCTGGTCCACTCGCCGCCTTGGCGCAGCTCGCTCCACTTCCAGCTGATGGGGTGGTGTGCGTGCGGCGCCGGGGCGCCGGGCCAGCCCACGCCCGTCGGCTCGTGCTCGGCCCGCGGCCGGGCGTTCACCTGAGCACGGCCCTGGTTGAACGGCGCGGGCGGCGCGGCCTCGGGCGCCGGGAACTGCGCCGTCGGCGGGGGCGCACCCTGCGTCGGCGTGGTGGGCGCGTCGGCCCACGGGTCTTGTGGCGGCATGTCGAGCGTCCGCTCCGACCACTGCGGTTGCTCAGGCATTGGTTCCCCCTCCGGTCGGGCGGTGCGTCCCACCCGCCCTCATCGAGAGTAGCGACCCGGCAAACCATTCGCTCTCGGGCCCGCGGTCCGTTACACAAGTCCTATGTTCGAATCCGTGCGCCTGCGCGCCGCCACCGACGAAGATCGGCGCGGGATCGCCGACCTGTTGCTGTTTCTCTTCCATGAGCATGGCACCGACGATCAACGTGACCTCGAGATGCGGATCATCGAGCCCGAGCGGTCGGTGGTGGCCGACGACGACGGCCTGATCGTCGGCAACGCGGCCGTTCAGACGCGCGACCTGACGGTGCCCGGGGCGGTGATCCCGGTCGCGCACGTGACGGGCGTGGGCGTCGCGCCCACCCACCGCCGGCAGGGCCTGCTGACCGCCATGATGCGCCGCCAGCTCACCGACATCGCCGAGGCCGGCCGCGAGCCCGTGGCGGCGCTCTGGGCCAGCGAGACGGCGATCTACCCGCGCTACGGCTACGGCCCGGCCGCCGACCGGCTCCGCCTCGACGTCCGCAGCCGTGAGATCACCGTCACCGGGCCCGAGGCGCCGGCCGGCAAGTTCCGGCTGATCGATCCGAAGGCGGCGCGCGCCGAACTCGTCGCGGTGCACGACGCCGTACGGATCCATCGGGTGGGCTGGTCGAGCCGCCCCGGCTACTGGTGGGACTACCTGCTGGCCGACAACGACGCGATGCGCGACGGCGCGACCACCATGCGCGGCGTGGTCTACGAGACCGCGGACGGGCCTGTCGGCTATGCCCTGTGGCGGGTGAAGAGCGACTGGGACTCGCACGGCCCGGCCGCCGACGTGCGCGTGAACGAGCTGGTGGCGGGCGATCCGGGCGTCTACGCGGCGCTGTGGAGGTTCCTGTTCGGCACCGACCTGGCCCGGACGGCGTCGTACGACTTCGCGAGCGTCGACGAGCCGCTGCAGTTCATGGTCGACGAGCCCCGCAAGCTGGGCCGGCGCTACGCCGACGCGCTCTGGATCCGGCTGGTCGACCTGCCGGCCGCGCTCGAGGCCCGCCGCTACGCGAGCCCGGTCGACGCCGTGTTCGAGGTGACCGATCCGGTTCTCGAGGCCAACAACGGACGCTGGCGGCTCACCGGCGACGCCGAGAAGGCTTCCTGCGTACGCACGGACGACGCCCCCGACTTCGCCTGTTCGATCACCGAGCTGGGCGCGGCCTACCTGGGCGGCACGACGCTGGCCACGCTGGCCACGGCCGGCCGCGTCCAGCAGTTCACCGGCAACCTGCCCTCGACAGCGTTCCAGTGGTACCGCCTGCCGGGCGTCCTCGAGGTGTTCTGACGGTGCTCGCGGTAGCGTCGGCGGCATGGCTGAGCCCGAACGCCGCCGACGTCGCCTGCGTCCCTCCTCCGGTTCCGCGGTGCCGTCCCCGCCGCCGACCACCGACGAGACCGCCGGGCCGGCCGCGGGTGCGGCCCTGACCGAGCCGATCGCCGACCCGGTTCCCGAAGCGGAGTCGGCGGGGGCGGCCGTGCCGGCGCCGATCGAGCGGCTGGTGCGACCGCCGCGCAACGGCGGCAGCCGTCGTCAACCGCCCGGGCCGGGCGGCAACGGGGACGACCGGGAGCTCGAGCGCGGTCTGCGCGGCCTCGTCGGCTCGGGGTCGTCGCAGGTCAGCGTGGGCGCGGCGCTGCGCGCCCGGGACGCCGCCCGCCCCAGCGAGCAGGAGCTGGCCGACGCCGACCGCAACCTGACGATCGTCCGCCGGAACTGGGTGCCGCGGGAGGAACTGCCCCGCAACCGCTGAGATCAGCTGGCCGGAAGCTCCGGCAGCACCGGACGGCTCGCCTCGTACTCGGCCAGCTGGGCGATGCGGCGGGCGTGGCGCGGGTTGCCCGAGAACGGGGTGGCCAGGAACGTCTCGACGAAGGCGGTGGCCTCGTCGAGGGTGTGCTCGCGGGCGCCGATGGCGATGACGTTGGCGTCGTTGTGCTGGCGGGCCAGCTGGGCGATCTCGGTGCGCCAGACCAGCGCGGCGCGCACGCCGTCGATCAGGTTGGCGGCGATCTGCTCGCCGTTGCCCGAACCGCCGATCACGATGCCCAGCGAGCCCTCGTCGGCGACCACCCGCGCCCCCGTGTGCAGGCAGAAGGCCGGGTAGTCGTCGTCCGGGTCGTAGACGTGCGGCCCCACGTCGACGACATCGTGGCCCTGCTTGATCAAGTGGTTCACGAGGTGCATCTTCAGCTCGTAACCGGCGTGGTCGGAACCCAGGTAGACGCGCATGGTCTCACTCTCTCTTCGAATGCGGCGGTCAGAAGGTCAGGCCCGCGCGCAGGTAGGCGGCGACCTGATCGGTGGCCACCCGGGCATCGTCGATCACCGCGAGCTTGCGGGCGAATCCATGATTCACCCCCATGTAGCGGGTGTGCACCACCGGCACCCCGGCCGCGAGCAGCGCGTCGGCGTAGTCGGCGCCCTCGTCGCGCAGGGCGTCGTACTCGGCCGTGATGATCAGCGCGGGTGGCAGGCCGGCCAGGTCGTCCGCGGCCAGCGGGGCCACGTCGGGCGTGAACCGGGTCAGCGGATCGGGGGCGTACGTCGCCCAGGCCCGCTGCATCGAGGCCCGGTCGAGGCCGTACGAGCCGACCTCGTCGTACGACTCGGAGGCGGTCATCGGGTCGATCGCGGGGTAGATGAGCACCTGGAGGTCGAGCGGGGTCGCCGCGTCGCGCTGCCGCCGGGCCACGACCGTGGCCAGCTGGCCACCCGCGCTGTCGCCGCCGATGGCCAGCCGTGAAGGGTCGACCCCGAGCTCGGCGCCGGCCTTGCGCACGTACGCGATGACCGTCTCGACATCGTCCAGAGCGGCCGGGAAGACGTGTTCGGGCGCGAGCCGGTAGCCGACGGAGAGCACCGCACAGCCGGACCGGTCGGCGATGCGCCGGCACACCCGGTCGACGGTCTCGATGCTGCCGTAGCACCAGCCGCCGCCGTGCACGTAGACGAACACGGGCGCGTCGACCCGGGCGGCGTAGAGCCGGGCCGGCACTCCCCCGGCGTCGACGTCGGCCACCACCGGCAACGGCAGGGCCGGGCCGCACTCGGCCTCGTTCGAGTCCTCCATCGCCTGCCGCACGAACTGCAGGATTTCGTACGAGTCGGAGAGCTCAGCCGGCGGCCGGGCACGCAGCCCGGCCGCAGCCGTCACCTGGGGGTTGAGCATGGTCAGTCGAGCTGGCTGAGGACGAGACCGCCCCGCGCCTTGGGCGTGAACCAGGTGCTCTTGCGGGGCAGCTTCTGCCGTTCGAGATTCACCCGGACGAAGTCGTCGACGGTGACCGGCGCGATCAGCACGGCCAGCTCGGACCGGCCCGCCTCGACCTCGCCCCGCAGCCACTCGGCCGGGTAGTCGCCGCCCACGTAGTTGATCCGCTTGTCGCCCGGGTCGAGCCCCAGGGCGTCGCGCAGCAGCACCCGCTCGACCAGAGCGTGGTCGAGGTTGTCGACGTCGGCCAGGTTGGTGTTGACCGGCAGGCCGACGGCGAAGGATCGCCCTGCGCCGCTACCGACGCCTGGTCCTTCGGACGGCGCGGAGGACCCGGGCAGATGGGGGGCATACAGCTCGATGGTGCCCTTGCCCGGAATGCGCGCGGGCCGGGGCACCTCGGTGACCGTCGCCCCGGCCTCGCGCAGCCGCGCCAGCAGCTCGTCGAGGGGCAGCGGCAGCTCGCTGACCAGGCGGTTGTAGGGCTGGATGGCGACCGAGGCGGGCGTGGTGACGACGGCCAGGAAGCGTGGCAGGCCGGCGGTCTGCGCGGCCAGGCTGCGGTGGTTGCCGTCGGCCACGACCAGCTCGCCCCCGCCGGCCAGGGCGGTCAGCTCGTCCTGCTGGGGGCCGGGACCGAGCAGCCAGATGGCGTGGGTGCGGCCGGTCTGGTCGACGTCGGTCGCGGCCGGGGCGCCCGCGGCGTCGGTGGCGGCGGCCAGGGCCGCGTGCAGCTGCTCACCCTTACCGGTCTGCAGCAACAGGACCGGGGACAGCAGCGTCCCCACCGCCTCGGCCAGGGCCACGCGCTCGCGGACCTTCTCGAGGAAGACGTCCTCGTTGCGGATGACCAGGCCCGGCTCGTCGGCGCTGGTCGAGATCTGGTCGGTGTCGACCAGGCACCACAGCCCGTACGCGGGAGGCTCGCCCGCGGCGGTGATCCGGTAGAGCACGACGACCTCGTCGGCCGGCGTGTAGAGGCCCTCGGCGCGCTCGAGCGCGAGCCGGGCCACCGCGTCGGGCAGCGAGGCGGCAAAGGTTTTGCCCAGCGACTCGGGTGCCAGGTGCGGCATCTCGACAGCGAGCGAACTATGCGGATTGTCGGCGATGATGGACGTTATTTCGGCGTCGTCGGCGAATTCGTCGTAGTTCTGGGCGCCCGTGCCACCAGTGGTGACCCAGGCCCGGCTGATCGGGTGCACGACCGTCATGACACAAGAAGTTACCGGGCGGCTCCGCGGTGCCGTCCGACGGGCATGTTGCCCCGTGACCTGGCCAGCTGGCCACGGCGCCAACTGCCGACCGGGCGTTCGACCGGCACTGCCGAGACCGTGACCGGCGGCGCCACCAGCGCGGCCAGCTCGGGCGGGAGGTTTACCCAGTCGTCACGGTGCACCGTGATGGCCGACAGGGCGACCGCGTCGGAGTCAGTCATTTCCGCCTCGTCGTGGAATGAGGTGAGCATCACCCCATCCAACGACGTGGCGGAACGGCCGGTAGCGCTTTCGCCGGGATCAGTCGAATACCGGACCGATGTCACGTGTGCGCTTGATCTCGTAGAAACCGGGAGTGCCGGCGACCAGCATCACGCCGTCCCACAGGCGGCCCGCGGCCTCGCCCCTGGGCGCCGGGGTGACGACCGGGCCGAAGAAGGCGATCTTCTCGTCGCCCCCGCCGGGGCCGGGGGCGTGGATGACCGGGGTGCCGACGTCCATCCCGACCGGCTTCATGCCGGCGTCGTGGCTGCCACGCAGTGCGTCGTCCCAGGCGTTGCTGCCAGCCGCGTCGGCCAGCGCCGGGTCGAGGCCGGCCTCGGTCAGCGCCTCGGTGTAGAGCTGCTCGCCGAACTCGTACTTGCGCAGGTGGATCCGGGTGCCGAGGGCGGTGTAGAGGTCGCGGAGCACCTGCGGGCCGGCGGCCTCCTCGGCGGCGATGCAGACCCGTACGGGACCCCAGGCCTTCTCGAGGAAGCTGGTGTAGTCCGAAGGCAGGTCGCGGCCCTGGTTGAGCACGGCCAGGCTCATCACGTTGAACCGGATGTCGAGGGGACGGACCTTCTCGACCTCCAGCAGCCAGCGCGAGGTAATCCAGGCCCAGGGGCAGGCGGGGTCGAACCACATGTCGACCGTGGCGCGTTCAGTCATGAGTCAGATACTCCTCCACGCAACTATCTGGTGTCGCTATCGCCGCGGGTTCCGGTCCGGGTGAGGTGGGACACCTGGCGTCCGCCTAGGCTGGCGGAGGAAAGCTTGTGCGCTCAGAGGAGAGTGGCTGTGGCCGGAGTTCGTAATTTGACCCAGGTGGAGGCGGCCGAGCGGGCACGCCTGCTGGAGGTCACCGGATACGACATCACCTTGGATCTGACCGACGGCTACGGCAATCCCGGCGACGGCACCTTCCGCTCCACCACGGTTGTGACGTTCACCTGCCGCGAGCCCGGTGCGGAAACCTTCATCGAGACCGCGGCCTCGTCGGTGCGGTCCGCGACCCTGAACGGCGAGCCGGTCGACCTGACTGGCTTCTCGGCCGAGAAGGGCCTGACCCTGACCGGCCTCGCCGCCGAGAACGAACTGGTGGTCGACGCCGACTTCTTCTACTCGGCCAGCGGCCAGGGCCTGCAGCGCAGCCTCGACCCGGTCGACAAAGAGGTCTACCTCTACAGCCAGTTCGAGACGGCCGACGCCCAACGGGTCTACGCCTGCTTCGACCAGCCCGACCTCAAGAGCGTCTACACCTGGCACGCCACCGTGCCGAAGCACTGGAAGATCGTCTCCAACATGCCGGTCGAGCGGGACGAGGCCGCGGGCCCCGGCGCCAAGACCGTGCACTTCCAGCAGTCGCCGCGGATGAGCACCTACATCACCGCGATCTGCGCGGGGCCGTACCACGAGGTGCGCGACTCGCACGACGGCATCGATCTGGGCGTCTACTGCCGGGCCTCGATGGCTCAGTACCTCGACCCGGACGACCTGTTCCTGATCACCAAGCAGGGCTTCGACTTCTTCCACGAGCAGTTCGGCGTGCGCTACCCGCTGCCCAAGTACGACCAGCTCTGGGTGCCCGACTTCAACGCCGGCGCGATGGAGAACTTCGGCTGCGTCACGCACGCCGAGTCGCACTACATCTACCGCTCGCAGGTCACCGACTTCGAGTACGAGCAGCGCGCGAACACGATCCTGCACGAGATGGCCCACATGTGGTTCGGCGACCTCGTGACCATGCGCTGGTGGAACGACCTGTGGCTGAACGAGTCGTTCGCCGAGTGGGCCAGCCACTGGTGCAGCTCGCACGCCACCCGCTTCACCGACGCCTGGACGACCTTCCTGTCCGTGCGCAAGAGCTGGGGCTACCGCCAGGACCAGCTGTCCTCGACCCACCCGGTCTACACCGAGATGCCCGACCTCGAGGCCGTCGAGGTCAACTTCGACGGCATCACGTACGCCAAGGGTGCGAGCGTCGTCAAGCAGCTGGTCGCCTATGTCGGTGAGGACTCCTTCGTCGCCGGCCTGCGCGCCTACTTCGGCAAGCACGCGTGGGGCAACGCCACCTTCGACGATCTGCTCACCGAGCTCGAGACGGCGTCCGGCCGCGAGCTCCGCAAGTTCGCCGCCCAGTGGCTCGAGACGGCCCAGGTCAACACGCTGCGCCCGATCGTCGAGGTGGGGCCGGACGGCGCCTACACCCGCGTGCTGGTGCACCAGGAGGCCCCGGCCGACTATCCGACGCTGCGCACCCACCGCATCGGGGTCGGCCTCTACGACCTCGAGGGCAAGCGCCTCGTGCGGCGCGACCTGCTCGAGATCGACGTGACCGGCGAGCGCACCGAGATCCCGGCGCTGGTGGGCGTCAAGGCGGCCGATGTCGTGCTGCTCAACGACGACGACCTGTCGTACACGAAGCTGCGGCTCGACGAGGGTTCGCTGGCCGTCGTGGTGCGGCACATCGACGGGCTCGACTCGTCGCTGTCGCGCGCGCTGGTCTGGAACGCGGCGTGGGACATGCTGCGCGACGGCGAGATGGCCACCCGCGACTACGTGACGCTGGTCTGCTCGGGTCTGCCCGCCGAGACCGACATCAATCTCACCACCTGGACGGCCCGGCAGGCGGCCACCGCCGTCGCCCAGTACGCCGACCCGGCCTGGACGCCGACCGGCTGGGCACGGCTGGCCGAGCTGGCCCGCACGTCGCTGGCAGCGGCCGAGCCGGGCAGCGGATGGCAGCTCAGCTGGGCCCGCTCGCTGATCACCACCTCCCGTACGCCGGAGGAACAGGCCGTGCTGCGGGGCTGGCTCGAGGGCACGGGCGTGCCCGAGGGCCTGGTCGTCGACACCGAACTGCGCTGGTCGCTGCTCCAGTCGCTGGCGTCGCTGGGCGCGGCCGGCGAGGAGGAGATCGAGACCGAGCTGAACTCCGACCGCACGGCCAGCGGCGAGCGGGAGGCGGCGATCGCCCGGGCGCTCATCCCCACCGCCGAGAACAAGGCCCGGGTGTGGGGCGAGCTGACCGGCGAGGCCGACCTGCCCAACTGGCTCAACCGCTCCTTGCTCAGCGGCTTCCAGAGCGCCAAGCAGACCGAGCTGACCGTCCCCTACGCCGAGAAGTACTTCGACGTGGTGGCCGACGTGTGGGCCCGCTCGGACAGCGAGCCGGCGCAGGAGTTCGTGCAGATGGGCTACCCGGTCTACCAGGTCAGCGAGCGCACGGTGGAACTCACCGACGCCTGGCTGGCCCGCGACGGGCACCCGGCCTCACTGCGGCGCCTGGTCGCCGAGGGCCGCGACGGCGTCGTCCGCGCCCTCAAGGCCCGAGCGAAGGATGCCGCTGTGTAGATGGCCTCGCTCCGCTCGGCGGGGATTGCCCCACCTAGCTGGGGCTACTCGGACGGGATAGGGGGCGTCGAGCTTGACCGGCTCGGCGCCCTCGATGCTGTGCTGGGCCCGATAGCGGGCGGCGCCCAGCTCGTACGTCCGCAGCACTGGGCTCAGCCGGCCGGGCTCGACCCGCCAGAACGCCGGGATGCCGCCCTCGGCGTACAGCGAGGGCTTGAGCAGACGGTCGAAGCGGCGGGTGGCGCTCGTCTCGACCTCGACGACCAGGGCCACGTCGGCCGGGTCGCACCAGATCGCCCCGGACGAGCGGGGGCGCAGCACGGTGACGTCGGGCACCAGGTTGCTCTGGCCGATCTCGACGCCCAGTCGGTCACAGACCCACCAACCCGGCGGGGCGGCCGCGCGCAGGGTGGTGACGACCGCGCGCACCAGCGCCTCGTGCGACTCGGGCTCGGGCGGTGCGACATGCAGGCTGCCGTCGACGATCTCGTAACGGTGACCGTCCTGCGGGAAGAGGTGCAGATCGGGCTCGGTCCACTGCCCGTCCGGCGCAGTCCACCGGGGCGGGCTGCTCGCCGCGGGACTCGTCATCACCACCCGGACCACCTCCGCGATGCCGCTTGCACGGGGTGATCAGCTTACCTACACAGTGTTGTTACCGCTCGGTTTCGGATTCCGCACAATGACGAGCGCCCCCGTCCCACCAGCGGCGGGGCGAGGGCGCTGTCCTAGATCTGACTAACTGCGGCCCGCGTGAGTGGCCAGCTGGTCGAGACCGGCGACGATGCCACCGGCCAGGTCGCCGCCCGCGAACGCGGCCGCCATGGACAGGCCGGCCAGCTTCGCGTCCCGGTCGGAGATGCGCTTGCGCGCCTCGTTGCCGGTGACGATCTCGAGCTTGCGCTGGTTGGGCGAGACCGCGACGAGCACGCCGTGGTCGGAGTTTTCGACCTGCTTGTGCAGCTTCTCGGCGAACTCGCGGGCCGGCGTCTCGAACTCGCCGAGGTAGACGCTGAAGGTCAGCCCCGTCTCGTCGTTGGCGACGCGCAGCGCGTGGTCGAGCCGGAGAAGCTGTCGGGTGGTGAAGGGACCGTCGGCGGCATGGCTGTGGGCCACGATGGTGTCGCCGCCCGGGTGGTCGAGCTCGGTCAGGGGCTGGTTGTGCCCACCCTGAGCGGCCAGGTCACCAGCTGTCACTTGCGCCTCCTGTCGGACCGGCCTTGATCCGGGCGCCGGTGCTGTCTTCCAGCACGGGACCGGTGAGGGCGGCCTGGCCGTTCCCGCGGCCGGCCGCGGCCGGCTGGTCGTGGCCGACGACCTGTTCCGGCGAGGCCAGGAACCAGATCGGCTGGAACGTGTACGGACGGCCCGGCCGGTAGCGGCGATCAGGCTTCTCGCTGCGGCCGCCCGCCAGTACGAGCGCGGCCACCAGCGCGATCACACCCGCCGGAATGATCAGATAGATCAGCACGGTACTAAGAATCGACAACCTCAACGCCCCCAGGCGCCTGAATTCCCTGATGAATCGAACACCAGTCACGGTAGCGGAGCGACGGACATCCCGAGTCGCCGGGTGTCGCATAGGGCAGGTCTTCAGTCTGGTCAAGGGCGGCCGGCGGACGGCCCGACGGGTCTCACGCCGTCGGGATCTACGCGGAATTGGCCGCGGGGTGCGAAAATCACCCACACGCGCCGTTCGTGCCCACGCGCCCTCGAACGGCAGGAGGGGGAATCGATGCGCTTGTCCGTCCCCGCCGCCCTGGCGGCGCTCGCTCTGGGCCTACCTGTCCTGTTCATCCCGATCTTGCCGGCCGAGCCGGCGGCGGCGGCCCGGGCCGCTGTCTTTCTCGAGTTGAGCCCGAGCACGGTCCCGGCGGGCGACGACGTCGGACTTCGCGCCTCGTGTGACGACAATCTCAAGGCAGCGACGGTCAACTCGGGGCTGTTCGGCACGGTCACGGTGGCGCCGCGCTACGGCTTCCTGACCGCGACCGCGCGGGTGCCCTCGAGCACTCGCCCCGGCGACTACCGGATCGACCTGCGTTGCCCCGACGGCGCCACGGCGTCGGCCACCCTGCACGTGGTGGCCAAGGTGCAGCCGGCCCGCGGCCCGGCCACCGGTGCGGGCGGCACTGCCCCGGGACGCAGCGCGCCCCTGTTGATCGGCAGCGGCCTCGCCGTCATCGCGGCGGCCATCGGGCTCGGCGTGGTCGCCCTGCGCCGGCGGCGGCTCGGCTGAGGCCCGCATGGCCAGCCGACAGCCGCCCCCGGTGCGAGGGCCTCGCATGCCCGAGTCGGTGCTGCGCAAGCGCCCGGCCCAGATCGTCGCCCCGCCGCCCGGCACCATCACGGGGCCACTGCCGCCGCCGCCCCGCACCCGCGGCCGCCCTCCCTTTCGCGCACCCAGCCCCCGCCCGCAACCCCGGCAGCCGCCCCGGCCCATGCGCGGCAAGAAGCCGTGGCCGATCGGCCTGATCGCGCTCGCGCTGCTCTTCCTCGGCCTGTTCGTGGTCGCCATGGGCCTGGGCGCGGCCACCAACCTCGACCTGACCGGGCTGTTCGGCGGTTCGGCGAAGAACCAGCCCCCGCCGCGGGCGTTCCCGGTGCTCGACCCGAGCCGGCCCGAGCGGCTGAGCATTCCGGCCATCAACGTGCGGGCCCCGATCCTCGAGGTGGGGCTGGCCTCGGACGGGTCGGTCGGGGTGCCGCCGCTCAAGCGTCACAACGAGGCCGGCTGGTTCGACGGCGGGCCCACCCCGGGACAATTCGGGCCGGCCCTGATCGTCGGGCACGCGGACACGCGTACGGGCCCCTCGGTCTTCCACGGCCTGCCGAAGCTCAAGCCGGGTCAGCGCATCGAGGTGACCCGGGCCGACAACTCGGTCGCCGTCTTCGAGGTGAACTCGGTCGAGCACTTCGACAAGGGCAAGCTGCCGGTGCAGCGGGTCTACGGCGACTACAGCCGGCCGTCACTGCGCCTGGTGACCTGCGGCGGCCGCTGGGTCGGCGGCAGCACGGGCTATTCCGACAACATCGTGGTCTTCGCGTCCCTGGTCTCCGCGAAGAAGACCTAGGGCATATCTGGTGGATCACGTGGGAGCGAGGCGAGGTCCACCAACTGAGCCCTAGAAACAATCAAGCCGCCTCAGCCGTTACGGCGGGGGCGGCAGGGAGGTCGAGCCAGTCGGCCCAACGGGGGTCGGGCGTGCGGTGTCCGAGAACGCGCCAGGCCACCCCCCGGGGCGCCGCTGGTATCTGGTGGAGCCGCCAGCCGAGCTCCGCCGGGGTCTTGTCGCCCTTGCTGTGGTTGCACTTGGCGCAGGCCGCCACGACGTTGTCCCACGCGTGCAGGCCGCCGCGACTGCGCGGGAACACGTGGTCGATGGTCTCGGCCGAACCTCGGCAGTAGGCGCACCGGCCCCCGTCACGCGCGAAGATCGCCCGGCGGGAGAGGCCGACATGCGTACGGTACGGAACCTTCACGTACCTCGTCAGGCGAACCACGGACGGGACGGGAAGGGTGGTGCGCACACTGTGCAGCAGGCCGTCACCGTCGGAGACGCACTCGGCCTTGGCCGTCAGCACCAGGATGGTCGCCCGACGCACAGATACGACGCACAGCGGCTCGTAGGTGGCGTTCAGAACCAACGCGGATGAGCCCACTGTAGGTCGTATGTCAGGCATCGCTGTCACCCTTCGGGGTTGGTGCTTGTCACCGCTCCTGATGCTTTTGCTCGATCGAATACTGCCCGTGGTCCGGTAGCGAGGCCTCGGCGACGAGGTCCCGTGCGCCAATAGTCCCTGATGGATGACCAAATTGCGAGCACAATCCGTGGCTGGACGGTAAACGTCTGAGGTCACAGCGCTGAGTGGTGGCTGAGAGCCGGCCCGGCCGCGCCCGGTACGGTGGCTCCCCGTGTTGTTGCTAGCCCCCAACCCCGGTCCGAGCTCGCCCACCCCCACCGACTACTTCCAGTCGCCCGACGTGTCCGCGATCTGCAAAACCGATGTCGTCTGCAGCCGGGTCTACGAGTGGACGCACAACCAGTGGCTCGCCAACAGCAGCTACGTGGTCATCGTGAAGCCGCTGCGGATCATCGGCATCATCCTGATCGCCCTGCTCATCCGGTGGCTGCTGCACCGCGCGATCGACCGCCTGACCCACACCTCGAGCCGCGCCTCGATGCCGGCCCTGCTGCGGCCGCTGCGCGAGAAGGTCACGGCCACGGCCGAGGACGGTCAGTTCATCCCCGAGCGCCGGCGGCAGCGGGCCGAGGCGATCGGGTCGGTGCTGCGCAGCTTCGTGAGCGCCGTGGTGTTCACGATGGCCGCCCTGCTGGTCTTCGGTGAGCTCGGCTTCAACCTCGGGCCGCTGCTGGCCAGCGCCGGCATCGTCGGCGTGGCCCTCGGCTTCGGCGCCCAGAGCCTGGTCAAGGATCTGATCGCCGGCCTCTTCATGCTGCTCGAGGACCAGTACGGCGTCGGCGACACGGTCGATGTGGGCGAGGCGACCGGCGTGGTCGAGACCGTCGGCCTGCGCATCACCACCATCCGCGACGCGCGCGGGGTGCTCTGGTACATCCGTAACGGCGAGATCGTCCGGGTCGGCAACAAGAGCCAGGGCTGGGCCATGGTCGTGATCGACATCCCGATCGGCTTCGTCAACTCCGAGCGTGCCATCGCCGTGCTGCGCGAAGCGGCCCAGGCCGTCGCCGAGCTGCCCGACCACCAGACCGAATTCCTGGAGCCGCCCGACGTGGTCGGGGTCGAGCAACTGACCGTCGACGGCGCGACCATCCGGACGATCGCCAAGACCACCGCCGACGGCCAGGCGACCGTCCAGCGGGAGTTGCGGCGGGCCCTGACCGAGGCGCTCGAGGCCTCCGGGCTCTCCGAGCGCATCGCCGCCTCTCGATTGCTGCCGCGCGGTGCGGCGCCTCCGGCGTACCTCGGAAATTCGGGGAACGATCAGCAGCCGGGCGGGGCGAGCTGAGCTGGGATTAGTTCTTCCGGGTGATGTCCGGCCTCGACCGAATGGCCGACAATCCGCCCGTACGCCCTAGCATCGGCTCGGACGATCGGGCAGAATCCGCTTGAGCATTCGCACATGCGGCATCACGTTCCCGTCGGGCGCCGGCCCCGCGCGGGCGTGCCCCGGTGACCGTCTGACCAGGCGGAATGCCGAGATCGATGGAGGGCCTGGTGTCCGAAGACCCGGATGCGCGAACGGCAGCCAGTGCCGACGCGCCTACGGAGAGCGAGCGGCCGATCACGTTCCGTGATCTCTTTGCCATTCGCGAATACCGGGCGCTCTACCTCTCCCTGGTCACCAACTGGGTCGGCGACTATCTGGCCCGGGCCGCCATCACCGTCCTGGTCTACGAGCAGAGCCAGTCGGTGCTGCTGTCGGCGGCAGCCTTCGCGGTGACGTTCCTGCCCTGGGTCATCGGTGGCACCCTGCTCTCGGCTCTGGTCGAGCGCTACCCCTACCAGCGGGTGCTGATCGCCGCCGACATCTATCGCATGGTGCTCATCACGCTGCTGCTGATCCCGCACCTGCCGATCCCGGCCATGCTGCTGATCGTCTTCCTGGCCGCCCTCGGCACCCCACCCACCCAGGCCGCCCGCTCGGCGTTGCAGCCGCTGGTGGTGGGGCGCGAGATGCTGCCCATCGCGGTCGCCACCAACGCCACCAGCGTGCAGGCCGCTCAGGTCTTCGGCTACCTGGCCGGCGCCGCCCTGGCCACCGCGATCAACCCGCAGGTGGCCCTGATCATCGACGTGATCACCTTTGCCGTCTCGGCCCTGCTGATCGCGATCTGGGTGCGGCCCCGGCCGGCCGCGCACAACCGCGCCGAGCGCCGCCACCTGCTGCGCGAGTCGGCCGAGGGTTACCGCCTGGTGTTCGGCTCGACCACGCTGCGGTCCATCGCGATCATGGTCTTCGTTCTCACCATGTTCGCCATCGTGCCCGAAGGACTGGCCGCCGCCTGGGCCGCCGAGGGCGACACCGATCCGGCTGCCCGCGGCCTCAACCAGGGCCTGATCATGGCGGCCGGGCCGATCGGCTTCGTGATCGGCGGCCTGCTGATCACCCGGTTCGCCGGGCCCGCCCTGCGCGACCGGCTGGTGCGGCCGCTCGCCGTGCTGTCGGCGCTCGCGCTGGTGCCGGCGCTCGCCGCGCCGCCGGCGCCGATCGTCGCCCTCATGGTGGCCCTGTCCGGCGCCGCCCAGGGCGGCGTGGTGCCCACCCTCAACGGCAAGTTCGTGCTGATCCTGCCGCACGGCTACCGCGCCCGCGCGTACGGCGTGATGCAGACCGGCCTGCAGTTCAGCCAGTTCGGCGCCGTGATGGTCACCGGCCTGCTCGCCGACCACTTCCGGCTGCCGGCGGTGGTCGGCCTGTGGAGCGTGGGCGGCACGATCGCGCTGGCGCTCCTGGCGTACCGGTGGCCCAGCTCAGCCGCCTTCGCCGCCGCCACCGACGCGGCCGCCGAGAGCCAGCCCCCACCGCCACCGCCGGCTCCGGTCGCTCCCGTCGCGCCACCCGCGCCGCCCCGGCCGGCGGTGGCGACGACCAGCGTCACACCCGAGCGACAGTGACCGCGGCGGTCGCCGCTCCTTACACCTGGCAGGATGGACAGGTGACCGCACCGACCTTCTTCGACGCCGTCGGCGGCGAACCCACGTTCCGGCGCCTCGTCGACCGCTTCTACGAGGGCATCGCCGACGATCCGCTGCTGCGGCCGATGTACCCCGAGGGCGATCTCGCGCCCGCCGCCGAGCGAATGACGCTGTTCCTCATGCAGTACTGGGGCGGCCCCAACACCTACTCGTCGACACGCGGACACCCCCGCCTGCGCATGCGGCACGCGCCCTTCGTCGTGGACGCCGCCGCCCGCGACGCCTGGCTGACCCACATGCGCGCCGCCGTCGATTCCCTCGAGCTTCCCCAGCCCCTGCACGACCAGCTGTGGGACTACCTGGAACGCGCCGCGTACTTCATGGTCAACGCCTGAGCGAGCCGGGCTGATCGTTTCCGGCGGCGTGGCTAGGTCGTTGAGTGGGTGACCAACCCGCCGATCACCTGTTAATTCGGGTATAACGACCAGGAGCTCCGCCATGCGCCGCCGCCTGCTCGCCGCCGCCACCGTCGCCGCCGCCGTCGTGGCGTGCGCGCACCCCGCCGCGGCTGACATGGCCCACTCCACCGTGGTGTCCCCCAACCCCGTCGACTTCACGCCGCACGTGCTGGACGGGACCGTCTGGTCGATGGCCGTGGTCGGTGACACCGTCGTCGTCGGCGGCGCGTTCACCAAGGTCACCGACGCCGCCCGGCGGACCACCCTCGCCCGCAAGAACCTCTTCGCGTACGGCCTGCGCGACGGGGCCATCCGCACCTTCGCCCCGCAGGTCGACGGCGCTGTCTACGCCCTCGCGCCCGGCGCCGACGGCACGGTGTACGCCGGTGGCGCCTTCAAGACCGTGAACGGCGCCGCGCAGCGCGGCATCACCAAGCTGACGCTCGGCGGCCAGCGGGTCAGCGCCTTCACCGCCCGGATCGGGTGGGGCGACGTGCGAGCCGTCCAGGCGCGCGGTTCCCGGCTGTACGCGGCCGGGACGTTCCAGAACATCAACGGCGTCAACCGGGCCGGGCTGGCCCGTCTCAGCTCGGCCACGGGGGCGGTGGACACCGGCTTCGACGCCCGGCTGACCGCCCCCGGTCTCAGCCGCACCCGGGTCGAGCACTTCGACATCTCGCCCGACGGCCGCAAGCTGGTCGCGGTGGGCGCCCTGCTGCGGGCGAGCGGCTACGACCGTACGCAGATCGCGATGTTCGACGTGGCCGGCCCGTCGGCTCAGCTGACCAGCTGGTACACCGACGCCTACAAGCCGCAGTGCATGAAGGGCTTCGACACGTACCTGCGGCAGGTCAAATTCTCGCCCGACGGCTCCTACATCGTCGTCGCCGCCACCGGCCGCGCGTCCTCGCCCGACCGGCTCTGCGACTCGGCGGCCCGCTTCGAGACCGGCGGCACCGGGCGGCGCAACCCGACGTGGGTGCAGCGCACCGGCGGTGACTCGCTCTACGCGGTCGCGGTGACCGGCTCGGCTGTGTACCTCGGCGGGCACCAGCGATACTTCGACAACCCGCACGGCACCGACGCCAAGGGGCCGGGGCCGGGCGCTGTCTCGCGGGTGGGCATCGGGGCGGTCAGCCCGAGCACGGGGCGCGCCCTCTCCTGGAACCCGACCCGCAAGCGGGGCGTGGGCGTCCGGGTCTTCGTCGCCACCCCGCAGGGCCTGCTCGTCGGCTCCGACACCGACCAGCTCGGCAAGGAGTACCACGGCCGGATCGGCATGTTCCCGCTCTGACAGCCTATTTTTCAGGGTGCTGGCACTGACGGGAGCTACCCGCGATTTGCCCGTCGATGAGATGGTGTGCGGTTTTTCGACGCCGCGGGGTTTGCGGCGGCGGAAAACCGTGCGCCATCTCATCGACCTCTCGGGGCAAATCGCCGCGGAGCGAAGCGGAGCCTTATAACAGAGCGCCTTCGTCGTGCAGCCAATCTACGAAGCTTGTGGCTACTGCTGCTCCGCAGTCCAGGAGTTCTGTTAGCAGGGCGTCGTGTGTGCCTGCGGCTAGGGGGACCTGTAGTTCTGCGTATATGGGTAGTTGGCCGCGTTCTGTGGGGTCGCCTACGTAGGCCTTGCAGAAGCGGCGGGTGTGGTTCCACTCGTTGACCACGCGGTAGGCGCGGTCGGCCCAGTCGGGTGGGACCGTTGAGTGCGGGCGGGCGCGCATGACGAGAATTTCGTCGTCGGGGCCCTCCAGCGTGAACAGCACCGCGTGTCGTTCCCACATCGCCAGCAGGCTTCCGCCCCCGTCGGCCAGGAACCGGATGTCGAGCAGATCGAGCGCCTTGCCGATGCGCGTGAGCGTCACCGGAGCGACGACCTCGGGCTCGTCGGTTTTGGCGCCTTCCACCGGGACCGGCAGCCGGCTCGGCTCACGCTGCGCGGGAACACCGACACGCAGAGCGCCGCGCGCCGCCGAATCATCCTCGGCCTCCGGCGCGTTACTTGCCGCCGAGCCCGGACGCCATGACCACCACGGCATCTTTGTGCACCTCACTCCCCAGCGAACCCACCGCCGGACGTAGCGAGTGGATCCGAGGGCCGACGGTACCCGTACCGGTCGCGGAGGTCATCCCCCCAACGGGAGGGCGGGACCGCTCGTACGACCATGCATCACCCTTTCGGGTGACCACCTATAGGCATTACGGTCAATTTCTTGACCGCCTGTAGCCACGCCACTCCATATGGTGCCGAAAGGCCCACCCAGTTCCCCGCCACGCGCACCCGCGTATCCGGAGCCTCAGTCTCCCCCGGACCGAGGAAACCCATCCGGGAAATCGCCTGAACGAGTCGCTGGGAGACCTCCACCGAGCGCCCGGTGGGTGAGGTGACGACGAGCGCCACGTGGTCGAGCAGAGCGTCCCGGACGGCCCGCTGACCCACCGACCGGCCCGCCAGCCCGCCCGCCGAGACCTCGCGCAGGGTGCCGGCGGCGGCCGCGGCCAACCGGCTCAGCTCGGCGCCGGAGACCGCCTCGACCGTCTCACCGCCCGGCGGGGGCAGCGGCCAGCGCCAGTCGGCATCCCGCAGCGTGGGCAACTCGTCGCCGCCGCGGGCCAGCACGTCGAGCAGCTGACCGGCGGCGACCGTGGCGTCGCCCGGACCGTGCCCGGCCACCTCACGCGTGACCAGCACTTCCCACGGCAGCTTGCCCCAGAGGGCGACCCGCCCACCGGTGTTGCGCAACCGCACCGGGGCCGCGGGGTCAAGCCGGGTCAGCCGGGCCAGGAAGGCGCCGGCGTCGGGGACCCCGAGCAGCCCGTGCGCGCTCATGACTCGAGGTAGGGCCGCAGGAACTCGCGCTCGGCCTCGCTGAGCCGGCGCGGGTGGCCGTTGGCCAGGTTGTACGGAACGCAGACCGACCTGGCCCGGCTGGCCGGCACGTCGTCGTCGAACAGTTCATAGGCGACGGTGAACGAGGCCGCGCGCTGCTCGCAGATCCACATCTCGATGCGCACCGGGTCTCCATAGTCGACCGGGCGCAGGTAGTCGACCTCGTGGCGGGCGATGACGATGCCCTCCTCGAACGAGCCCAGCCCGTGCTCGCGCGCGCCGACGAAGAACATGGCAACGCGCGCCTCCTCGTACAGAGTGAGGAAGCGCGCGTTGTTGACGTGCCCGTACGCGTCCATGTCGGACCAGCGCACGGGCACGTTGTGAATGAACTTCTTCACAGGCCCTTTTTCTGGGGTTTTCCGCCGTGGGGCAGAATCAGTCACGCGTCAGCTTGCGGTAGGTGACGCGGTGCGGGCGGGCGGCCTCGGCGCCGAGACGTTCGACCTTGTTCTTCTCGTACGCCTCGAAGTTGCCCTCGAACCAGAACCACTTGTCGGGGTCCTCGTCGGTGCCCTCCCACGCGAGCATGTGGGTGGCAACCCGGTCGAGGAACATCCGGTCGTGGGAGATGACCACGGCGCAGCCCGGGAACTCGAGGAGCGCGTTCTCGAGGCTGCCCAGGGTTTCGACGTCGAGGTCGTTGGTCGGCTCGTCGAGCAGGATCACGTTGCCGCCGATCTTCAGCGTCAGCGCGAGGTTGAGCCGGTTGCGCTCGCCACCGGAGAGCACCTTGACCGGCTTCTGCTGGTCGGGACCCTTGAACCCGAAGGCCGCGACGTACGCCCGGGACGGCATCTCGACCTTGCCGACCATGAGGTGGTCGAGACCGTCGGAGACGACCTCCCACACCGTCTGGGGCCCCTGCAGGCCTTCACGGCTCTGGTCCACGTACGACAGCTTGACGGTCTCACCGACCCGGACCGTGCCCTCGTCCGGCTGCTCGAGCCCGACGATGGTCTTGAACAGGGTGGTCTTGCCGACGCCGTTGGGACCGATGATGCCGACGATGCCGTTGCGCGGCAACGAGAACGACAGGTGGTCGATGAGCGTACGGCCGTCGAAGCCCTTGGTCAGGTCTTTCGTCTCGATAACCGTGCTGCCCAGACGCGGGCCCGGCGGGATCTGGATCTCCTCGAAGTCCAGCTTGCGGGTCTTCTCGGCCTCAGTCGCCATCTCGTCGTACCGGTCGAGGCGGGCCTTGCTCTTGGTCTGGCGGGCCTTGGCGTTCGACCGCACCCACTCGAGCTCCTCGGTGAGGCGCCGCTTGAGCTTGGCGTCCTTGCGACCCTCGACGGCCAGGCGCTGGGCCTTCTTGTCGAGGTAGGTCGAGTAGTTGCCCTCGTACGGGTAGGTGCGCCCGCGGTCGAGCTCGAGGATCCAGTTGGCCACGTTGTCCAGGAAGTACCGGTCGTGGGTGATGGCGATGACAGTGCCGGCGTACTTGGCCAGGTGCTGTTCGAGCCAGCTCACGCTCTCGGCGTCGAGGTGGTTGGTGGGCTCGTCGAGCAGCAGCAGGTCGGGCGCCTCGAGCAGCAGCTTGCACAGCGCGACCCGGCGGCGCTCACCACCGGAGAGCAGAGTGACGTCGGCGTCCGGCGGCGGGCAGCGCAGCGCGTCCATCGCCAGCTCGAGCTGGGCGTCGAGGTCCCAGGCGTTGACGTTGTCGAGCTGCTCCTGCAGCTTGCCCATCTCTTCCATGAGCTCGTCGGTGTAGTCGGTCGCCATCTCTTCGGCGATCTTGTTGAACCGGTCGAGCTTGGCCTTGGTCTCGGCCACCGCTTCCTCGATGTTGCCGAGGACGGTCTTGGACTCGTTGAGCGGGGGCTCCTGGGCCAGCATGCCGACGGTGTAGCCGGGCATCAGGCGGGCCTCGCCGTTGCTCAGCGTCTCGATTCCCGCCATGACCTTGAGCAGCGTCGACTTACCGGCGCCGTTGGGGCCGACGACGCCGATCTTGACGCCCGGCAGGAAGTTCAGGGTCACGTTGTCGAGCACGACCTTGTCGCCGTGCGCCTTGCGCGCCTTCTCCAGGACGTAAATGAACTGGGCCACGGTGCGCCCTACCTCCGTGATCGATGATTTCGTGCCGGATCGGCGCTGGATCAGCGCCGGGAGTTGCAGAATGCAGGGGCAATCTTTCCAGGTGCCCTGTCGGCCTCTGTTAACAACCCCGGTGCACGCTCGCGGATTCCCCTGTCAGTCGATGGGGCGAACGTCGTCGCGCTGCGGCTCGGCCCCGCTCCGATAGGTCAACGTGAACCTTGTCGACGAGATCGCGAAGATGTTGCCGTCCGGCGCCTGCACCTGGTAGCTGTCCTTCCCGATCCTCTTCACGCCGGGCAGGAAGAGAGCGTTCTTGCCCTGGACAAGTGGATTGCTGACGTTCGTCCAGCTCTGGTAATAGAGGCCGCCCTGCGCGTCGGTGCAGATCCACCAGGTGCTGTTGGTCCGATCGGCGTAGACCTTGAGCACCTGCCACAGTTCCGTGGTGTAGCCCTGATCCTCCGCCATGTCGCGCGCGGCTTGGAGGCAGAACGGTCCCGGCGGCTCGAAGCCCGACGTCGACGGCTGCGCCGCCGCCCCGCTCTCCAGCGGCCCGTTGCTGTTGACGCGCTGCTCGTCTCGCTGGCGCTCACCCAGGACGAAGCCCCCCGTCATAGCCATGATCGTCAAGAAAACCGTGGCAATGACCACAGGGAAGAAGATCGGCCGCCGGGGCGGGGAAAGATCAGCGGACGGTGTCACGCGCCCAGGATGGCACCCGGCCGCCAGCTCAGTCCACGGGCGGCGGCGCAGACTGGGCACGCCCCGTGCTGCTACGCACAGTAGGCTCACAGTGGGAACAGAAACGACCCGGAGGTGCACTCAGCGTGGCCGAACGAAGTTCCTTCGTCGTAGTCGCCAACCGCTTGCCCGTCGATGAAGTCACCACCCCGGACGGGGAACGCCAGTGGCGTACCAGTCCGGGCGGCCTGGTCACCGCCCTTCACCCGGTGCTGACCGAGCACGGCGGCACGTGGATCGGGTGGGCCGGCGGGACCGGCGAGGCGCCCGAGCCGTTCGACCTCGAGGGCATCCACATCCATCCGGTGCCGCTCAGCGCCGACGAGCTGGAGCGCTACTACGAGGGCCAGTCCAACGCGACGATCTGGCCGCTCTACCACGACGCCGTCGAGACGCCCGTGTACAAGCGTCGCTGGCGTGAGGCCTACCGCTCGGTCAACCAGCGCTTCGCCCAGGCCGCGGCCGAGGTCGCGGCCGACGGCGCCACCGTCTGGGTGCAGGACTACCAGCTTCAACTGGTGCCGGCCATGCTGCGTGAGCTGCGCCCCGACCTCAAGATCGGGTTCTTCCTGCACATCCCGTTCCCGCCGATCGAGCTGTTCATGCAGATGCCGTTCCGGGCCGAGGTGCTGCGCGGGCTGCTCGGCGCCGACCTGGTGGGCTTCCAGCAGCGGCTGGCCGCCCAGAACTTCGTACGCCTGGCCCGGCACCTGCTCGGGCTGCGCTACGAGGGCCAGTCGATCCAGGTCGACGGGCGCAAGGTCAAGGCGGGCGCCTTCCCGATCAGCATCGACACCAGGGAGATGGAACGCCTCGCGGCCGACCCCAAGGTGCAGGCGCGGGCCAAAGAGATCCGGGCCGAGCTGGGCGATCCCAAGACGATCATCCTGGGCGTCGACCGGCTCGACTACACCAAGGGCATCGAGCTGCGCCTCAAGGCCTTCCGTGAGCTGCTCGCCGACGGAAAGCTCAAGGTCGGCGACGCGGTGATGGTGCAGGTGGCCACGCCCAGCCGGGAACGCGTCGAGCACTACCAGTCGCTGCGGGTCAAGGTCGAGCGCGAGGTCGGGCGGATCAACGGCGAGTTCGGCCGGGTCGGCGTGCCCGCGGTGCACTACCTGCACCAGTCGTACAGCAAGCAGGAACTGGCCGCGTTGTACGTCGCGGCCGACGTCATGATGGTGACCCCGCTCCGCGACGGCATGAACCTGGTGGCCAAGGAATACGTCGCCTGCCGGGCCGACACCGGCGGTGCGCTGGTGCTCAGCGAGTTCGCGGGGGCGGCGACCGAGATGCGCCAGTCGTTCCTGTGCAACCCGCACGACCCCGACGGCGTGAAGGACGCGCTGATGCGGGCCGTCGCGGCCGAGCCGGCCGAGCTGAAGCGGCGGATGCGGGTGATGCAGCGGCACCTGCGTACGCACGACGTGGCTCAGTGGGCGCAGACGTTCCTCGAGGCGCTCGAGGTGGCAGCCGAGGGCCGCGCCCCGGAGTCGGCGGAGGCTCAGTCCACGTAGAGGCAGAACGGGTGACCGGCCGGGTCGAGGAAGACCCGGACGGTCTCCTGTGGCTGGAAGTCGGCGAGCGTGGCACCGGCCTGCGTGGCGTGTTCGCACGCCGCTTCCAGATCCTCGACCCGGATGTCCAGGTGCATGCTCATCTGCGGCTGCCCGGGCTGGGCGGGCCACACCGGCCGCGCGTACTGCTTCTCGGTCTGGAAGGAGAGCCCGGCGCCGCCGCCGGGAGCGCCGAGCACCACCCAGTCGTCCTCCTCCTGGGTCGCGCTCCACCCGAGGAGCCGCCGATAGAAGCCGGCCAGCTCGCGGGCATCGGGCGCGTCCAACACCGTCGCGGTCAGTGTGATCTGCGGCCGTCCGTCCATGCCGAACGACCTACCCAGACAGTGATGCTTCTATACCGCTGCGTCGACCACGTCTCCGATCACCACGACGGCCGGCGGGCGGATGCCGGCCTCGGCGACCGCGCCGGCGACCGCGCCGAGGGTGCTGCGAAGCAAACGCTGGTGGCTGGTCGAGCCTTCCTGCACCACGGCGGCAGGGGTCTCGGGGGACTTCCCATCGGCCAGGAGCTGGGCGGCGATCCTGCCCAGGTTCTTCAGGCCCATGAGTACGACCAAGGTGCCGCGAAGCTGGGCCAGGGCCGGCCAGTTGACCAGTGAGTCGGGGTGGCCGGGCGGGATGTGCCCGCTCACGACGGTGAACTCGTGCGCGACGCCGCGGTGGGTGACCGGGATGCCGGCCAGCGCGGGCGCGGCGATCGAACTGGTCACGCCGGGCACGACGAGCACGGGGACGCCGGCCTCGGCGCACGCGATCGCCTCTTCGCCGCCGCGGCCGAAGACGAACGGGTCGCCGCCCTTGAGCCGCACCACGAACTTTCCCTCGAGGGCGCGCTCGACGAGAATGCGGTTGATCTCTTCCTGGGCCGCGGCCGGCCCGTACGGGATCTTGGCCGCGTCGACGAACTCGACCTCGGGCCGCAGGTCGCCCAGCAGCAGGCCGGGCACGAGCCGGTCGGCCACCACCACGTCGGCCGCGGCCAGCAGCCGGCGGCCCTTCACGGTGATCAGCTCCGGGTCGCCGGGACCGGCGCCGACCAGGGCCACGCCCTTGTGTTCTCCGGCGGCGGGCGGGCTGCTCTCGAGGGCGTGCGCGACCAGGTCGCGTACGGCCATCGCGCGCCGCCGGTCGCCGCCGTCGGTGACCGCGACGGTGACCTGGCCGTGCCGGGTGACGGCCGGCGTCCAGGCCGTCGCCGCCGCGCGGTCGTCGGCCCGGACGCAGAACACCCGCCGCTGCTCGGCGGCCGCGCTGACCTGCTCGGCGGCGGCCGGGTCGTCGATGGCGACGTGCACCAGCCAGGCGCCGTCGACGTCGGCCGGCTCGAACCGGCGGGCGCTCCAGGCGGCCCGGCCCGCGTCGACCTGGCCGCGCAGGGCCGGGGTCAGCTCGGGCGACACGATCTCGACCACGGCCCCCGCGGCCAGCAGGGCCGGCACCCGGCGCGTGGCCACCGCGCCGCCGCCGACCACGAGCACCCGGCGGCCGGCCAGCTTGAGACCGAGGGGATAGACGTTGCTCACTTCTCCGACACTCCCGCCGAGTCGAACGTGGCGACCTCGTGCAGCACCCGCACGGCGGCCGTGACGACCGGCAGCGCGAGCGCGGCGCCGCTGCCCTCGCCCAGACGCATACCCAGATCGAGCAGGGGCTCGAGGCCGAGGTGGGCCAGCGCGACGGTGGCGCCGGGTTCGGCCGAGCGGTGACCGGCGACCATCGCGGCCACAGCGTCGGGCGCGAACGCGGCCGCGGCCAGGGCGGCCGACGTGGCGATCACGCCGTCGATGATCACGGGCACCCGGTGCGCGGCCGCGCCCAGGATGAAGCCCGTCAGCGCCGCGTGCTCGAGGCCACCGACGGCGGCCAGCACGCCGAGCGGGTCGGCCGGGTCGGGCCGGTGCAGGGCCAGCGCCCGCCCGACGACCTCCACCTTGCGCTCGAGCGTCGCGTCGTCGATGCCGGCGCCGCGGCCGGTGGCGGCGGCCGGGCCGGCGCCGGTGAAGGCGGCGATCAGGGCGGCCGCGGGGGTCGTGTTGGCGATCCCCATGTCGCCGGTGAGCAGGCACTTCGCGCCGGACTCGACGAGCGCGGCGGCGACGCCGACGCCGACCTCGACCGCGGCCCGGGCCTCGTCACGGGTCAGCGCCGGGCCCACCGAGAGATCGCGGGTGCCCCGGCGGACGTTAGCGTCGAGCAGGGTGGCCCCGCCGTGCAGCGGGATGGCCACGCCGACATCGACCACCATGACGTCGGCGCCGGCCTGCCGCGCGAACGTGTTGACAACCGCGCCCCCGGCCACGAAGTTCGCGACCATCTGGGCCGTGACCTCTTGCGGCCACGGGGTGACGCCCTGGGCGTGCACGCCGTGGTCCCCGGCGAAGACGGCGACGGTGGCCGGGGTGGGCAGCGGGGGCGGGCAGACCTCGGCCAGGCCGGCCAGCCGCACCGAGAGCTCCTCGAGCGCGCCCAGCGAGCCGGCCGGCTTGGTCAGCCGCGCCTGGAGGTCGCGGGCGGCGGCCATGGCCACCTCGTCGGCGGGCCGGACGGCGGCGATCGTCGCCTCCAGGTCGGCGGTCACGGGCGCTCCTCGAGTACGGCGGTCAAGACGTCGACAAATGCGTCGGTAGTGGCAGTGTCGCGCACCGCGATGCGCAGCCAATCGGGGCCCAGGCCGGGAAAGGTGTCGCCACGGCGGACGGCATAACCCCGTTCACGCAGCTCAACGCGGGTCTTGTCGGCGCCGGGAAAGCGTACGGCCACGAACGCGGCGGCCGGATCGCCGGCGACCGTGAGGTTCGGCACGTGCCGCAGCCGTCGCACCAGATGATCGCGCTCCGCGGCCAGCCGGGCCGCGATCTCGCGTTCCGCGGCCACGGCGACCGGGCCGGCGCAGGCAGTGGCCGCGGCGAGCGCGGGCGTCGAGACTGCCCAGAGCGGTTGCGCGGCGGCCAGCCGCGGCAGCAGATCGGCCGGGCCCAGCAGGTAGCCGATGCGCAGGCCGGCCAGACCCCAGGTCTTGGTCAGGCTGCGCAGCACGACCAGACCGGGAAGATCGCGCCGGCCGGCCAGCGATTCGGGCTCGCCCGGAACCCCCGCGCGGTACGTCGTGTCGGAGAACGCCTCGTCGACGACGAGCACGCGGCCGGGCCGGGCCAGCGCCGCGATGTCGCTCGCCGGGTGGAGCACCGAGGTCGGGTTGGTGGGGTTGCCGACGAAGACCAGGTCCGAGTCAGCCGGTACGAGCGTGGGGTCGAGCCGGAAGCCGTCTTCCGCCCGCAGCAGCACACGCTCGACCGGGTGACCGGCGTTGCGCAGCGCTGCCTCGGGCTCGGTGAACTGCGGGTGCACGACCACCGGGCGGCGGGCTCCCCGCAGCGCCTGGGCCAGCACCACGAACGCCTGGGCGGCGCCGGCCGTCAGCAGGACCTCGGCCGGATCCCGGCCGTGCCGCGCGGCCACGGCCGCGGTGGCCCCGGCAGCGTCGGGGTAGGCCACGAGATCGTCCAACGACGCTCGCAGCGGCGCGGACAACCAGGCCGGCATGGGCTCGCGGCGCACGTTGACCGCCAGATCGACGAGGCCGGCGCCCACCTCCGCGTCGCCGTGGTGGCCGAGGTCGATCGTCATGGCATCAGAATGCCCGACCCGGTCGGCGTCTCACTTTCGGCTGATCCGTACGGTCATGAGACTTTTTGTCCTACCTTCATATGGTGGCAGCCGGAAAAGTCGCACCCCTCGTCCGTACCGGCCTGATCGCGGGTCTCGTGATCGCCGGTCTCGCCTACCCCCTGGCCGCCGTCGCCGGACTCGGCGTCAAGGCCGGCACCGAAGCTCTTCAGGCCATGCCGGAAGAGTTGATCGAGGTGCCGAGCGCCCAGACCACGTACGTGTACGCCAACGACGGCAAGACGCTGCTGACGATGTTCTACGAGGAGCACCGCCGGCCAATCAAGATCGAGGACATGTCCCCGTACGTCACCCAGGCGATCGTGGCGTCCGAGGACTCCCGCTTCTACGAGCACAACGGCGTCGACGCCAAGGGCGTGGCCCGCGCGTTCGTGGCCAACCAGCAGGCGGGCGGGGTCTCCCAGGGCGCGTCCACGCTGACCATGCAGTACGTGCGGATGGCGCTGCGGGACAGCGCGCAGACGCCGAAGGAGGCGCTGGAGGCTACCGAGCAGACCACGCAGCGCAAACTTCGCGAGATGCGGCTGGCCATCGAGCTCGAGAAGCGCCTGTCCAAGCAGCAGATCCTCGAGCGCTATCTGAACACCGCGTACTACGGCCACCGGGCGTACGGCATCTTCGCCGCCGCTCAGGTCTTCTTCTCGAAGACGCCGCGGGAACTCAACCTGACCGAGGCCGCCCTGCTCGCCGGTCTGGTCAAGGCGCCCTCGGCCTACGACCCGGCCACCAACGACCGCAAGGCCGCCACCGACCGCCGCAACTACGTGATCGACCAGATGCTCAAGATCAAGGCGATCACCCTGTCGCAGGCGACCGAGGCCAAGCGCGAGAAGATCCGGCTCAAGCTCAGCTCGCCGCCCAACGACTGCATCGGCATCGCCAACAAGCACAACAACTGGGGCTTCTTCTGCGACTACCTACGGTCGTGGTGGAAGGAGCAACCCGCCTTCGGGCCCACCCCGCAGGAGCGCGAGGCGAATCTGCGGCGCGGCGGCTACCGGGTGATCACGTCGCTCGACCCGAAGATCCAGGCCTCGGCCATGAAGCACATCCTCGACAAGGAGAAGCGGCGCAGCCGGATAGCGCACGGTCAGGTGATCATCGAACCCGGCACCGGGCGGGTGCTGAGCCTGGCGGTCAACCGGCGCTACTCGCTCGACCAGAAGGGCAACCCCAAACACAGCCGGTTCAAGGGCGTCAAGGGCAACTATCCGAACACCGTGAACCCGTTGCTCGGCGGCGGCGACATGGCCGGGTACCAGGCCGGCTCGACCTTCAAGATCTTCACCATGCTGGCCGCGCTGGACGAGGGGATGCCGCTGAGCACCTCGTTCTACAGCCCGCCCCGGTTCTATTCGAAATACATCACCGCGCCCGGGCCGGCGACGTGCGGCGTGCACTGGTGCCCCAAGAACTCGACACCCTCGATGACCGGCCGGCAGACCATGTGGAGCGGCTTCGGCAAGTCGGTGAACACCTACTTCGTCCAGCTCGAGCAGAAGGTCGGCGCCGAGAAGGCCGTCAAGATGGCGGAGCGGCTCGGCCTGCGGTGGCGCACCGAGGTCGACCGCAGGCTGGCCTCCCCCGAGCACGCGAGCGAGTGGGGCGCCTTCACCCTCGGGGTCAGCGACGTGACCCCGGTCGAGATGGCCAACGTCTTCGCCACCGTGGCGGCCGAGGGCACCTACTGCCAGCCGCTGCCGGTCGAGGCGATCAGGACCCGGGACGGTACGGACGCGGTCTACAAGGGCAAGCCGGTGGCGACGCCGCGCTGTCACCGCGCGGTCAGCGCCGACGTGGCCCGGGCGGCCACGGACGCGGCCCGGTGCGTGACCGGCTACGGCGCGGCGCGCGGCGGCTGCGGCGGGTGGGGCACCTCCGAGATGGTCTACGGGAAGCTGAAGCGGCCGGTCGCGGGCAAGAGCGGCACGACCGACGCCAACAAGACGGCGTGGTTCTGCGGCTTCACTCCCCAGCTGGCGGCGGCCGCCTTCGTCGCCGACCCGGACAACCCGGAGATGAACGTGGGTTCGAACCGGTCGACCACCTCGAAGTTCACCGTCGCCGAGACTCTGAAGGACGCGCTGAAGGGTCGTCCGAAGGCGAAGTTCACCCCGCCCTCGGACGACCTCGTCGACCGCTGGAGCAGCCGCGATCGCGACCGTGATCGCGACGACGACCGGGACCGCGATCGGGACCGCGATCGGGACCGCGATCGGGACCGCGACGAGGATTAGGCCGCCACGGCCGGCCGGCGGCGCGGTGGGCGCCATTGGCTGTCGCGGCCGGCCAGAGCGAGCGCTTGGTCGAGCAGGCCGGCCTCGTCGTCCAGTGGCACGACCGGGCCGAACAGACCCGGCGTGCCCTCGGCGGGCCCCTGCGCCAGGAACTCGACGAGGATCTCGAGCGTGCGCGGGTCGGCGAAGTATTCCTGACCGGTGGCTCGGGCCAGGTCCCACCCGTGCATGATCACCTCGGTCATCGCGACGTGACCCAGCGCGGCGGCGGGCATGGTGACCCCGCCGGCCTGGGACGTGCCCGTCCAGGCGGCCGGATCTTTCCACGAGGTGGCGAGATCTTCGAGCAGGACAGGCAGGCGGCTGCGCCAGTGGCGGGTCAGATGGTGGGCGGAGGGCTCGGGCGCGGAATCGTCGACCCGCTTGTGGGCGCCCTGGGTGAAGGCCACGGACAGGCCCATCAGATGGTCGAGCAGGGTGGCGACGGTCCACCCGGGGCACGGCGTGGGATTGGCCAGCTCACCGTTGTCGACGCCGAGCAGCAGAGCCCGCAGCACCCGCACCGGTGGGTCGAAATCCAGAGGAACACGATCGGCCACGGCCATCCCCCTTCGCGTCATGCCTGTTAACCCCACGTTACGGGTGGGGTGCGACACTTTCCCGCTCGTCGAAGGGCGTTTTCACGGATGCTTCCCGGAGTCAGGCATTCCGACATTTCGATCTTGCGGAGCGTCGTTTTCCGGATTGACGAACTGGTCAGGCCGTGGTGATGTCCACCGTGTCGTTCAGATTCGGCGCGACCGGAGCCGGCCTGTACTGGGCCGGCGGATGCTGAGCCGGCTGGTGCTGGACCGGGGCCTGCGGCGACATCGGCGGCACGGGTCGTAGCGGGATCGGCGGCAGCAGCTGCGCCGGGCCGGCCACGGCAGCCGCGACGACCCGCTTGGCGATCTCGGGCGCGGCTGCCCAGTGCAGGCCGAGCTGCGAAGCGTGCACCTGGCGCCAGACGAAGCCCTCCGGGTTGCCGCCCGACCAGGTCCAGGCGGGCACGGCGCCGGCACGCGGCGTGACGATGGCCCGGTGCTGCTTGTAGCCGGTGATGCGGGCTCCGGTCGGGGCCAGCGGTGAGGTGGCCGGCGCGGTGGCCTCGCGATAGCCGGCGACGGTCTGCTCACCGGTCACTGAGGTGGCGTCGAGCACGCCGCACATCGGGCGGCCGTCCAGGTCGCGGCCCAGCCAGGGCAGGGCCACCCCCTCGGCGATCACCGGCCAGCCGTCGGCGGCGAACTGGGCCACCGAGGAACACAACCGGCGATTGGCCGAGAGTTCCTCGGCGTACCCCTCGGGCAGTCCGGCACCGACCACGAGCGCCCGGGTGCCGGCGGGCAGGCCCTCGTCCCGCAGCGGGTCGACCACGGCCACGTCGGCGCCGGCCGCGGTCAGCAGTTCGGCCGTCTCGACGTACGTGTAGGGCGCGCCCGGCCCACCGGCCAGCGCCACCACCGGACGCTGCTCGAAGACCTCGGCCCCGGCCGCCTCGGCCGGAGTCCACAGCGGCCCCGGCAGGGCGGGCGCGGAACCGGCCAGCGCCACGATCCGGTCCAGGTCGAGACCGCCCGCCACCGCCTCGCCGAGCCGGCGCACCGCGCGGACAGCCTCGACCGTGCGGTGCGCGACCGGCACCGGGCCGTGCGACCGGGCGGGCAGCACGTTGGGCAGGTCGCCGCGACGCAGCGCCCCGAGCACCGGCATGCCGATGTCGTCGAGCGCCGTCCGCAGCATCTGCTCGTGGCGCGACGACGCGACCCGGTTGAGGATGACCCCGCCCAGGTGCACCATCTCGTCGAACATCCGGAAGCCGTGCACGAGCGCGGCCAGCGAATGCCCCATCGAGGCGACATCGACGACCAGCACGACCGGAGCCCGCAGCACGGCGGCCACGGCGGCGGTGCCGTCGATCTCGGGCTGACCGGTCAGCGAGTCGAACAGGCCCATCGCGCCCTCGATCACCGACAGCTGGCTGCCGGACGCCCCGTGCTGGAAGAGCGGCGCGATGCGCTGCGCGCCGACCAGCCGGGGGTCGAGGTTGCGGCCGGGTCGTCCGGCGGCCAGACCGAGGTACGCGGCGTCGGTGTGGTCCGGGCCGACCTTGAACCCGGCCACCGGGATACCCCGGGCCGCGCACGCCGCCAGCAGGCCGACCGCGATCGCGGTTTTGCCGTGCCCCGAGGCGGGGGCGCTCACGACCAGGCGGGGCTGGGCGCTCATCGTGTCTTCCCGGGCCTTTCTGCTGCCGGCCCGGGGTGACCCCGCCGGCCTCGTGCCAGTCACCGGCCGGGATGCTTCCCCGCCGGCTCGCGCTTCAACCAGCCAAGACGTTTCCTGATTGGTCTCGCACCGGTGCCGCGCCGAAGTTTCCCGCGTCGATCCGGTGCCAATCGCCGGCCGGGTGTGATCCCGAACCGACTTCGTATCATCCCCGGCCCTGGCGTCCTGCCGCCGACACCCTGTCTGTCGCCGTTGCCGGCCCGGTGTTTGCGTTGCCGGACAGGGACAGTACCTGGCTCCGGCAGGCGGCGACCGCGCGACGGGTAGCCTCGTTGCGTGTACCGCTTCCTGCTGAGCCCGCGCTGGCTGGCCGCGGCCGCGCTCGCGGTGGCCGCCGCCTTGGTCATGGTGATGCTCGGCAACTGGCAGCTGCGACGGTATGAGGAGCGCAGCGCGACAAACGACCGGATCGATGCCGCTGATTCGGTGGCTGCCGTTCCGCTCACCTCGGTGCTCACCCGGCCGACCGCGCCGGGCACGGCCGGAACCTCTCCGGGCAAGAATTTGGCCTGGACGAAGGTGACTGTTTCCGGTCAATACGACCCGTCGCACGAGATCCAGGCGCGCGGCCGCACGGTCAACGGCGACGTCGGCTTCGAGATCGTCACACCGCTCGTGCTGGCCGACGGCACGGCAGTGCTGGTCGACCGCGGCTGGGTGCCGGCGCCGCCTGGCGGCGCGCTCGCCGCGCCCGTGGCGCCACCCGCGCCGACCGGCCCGGTGACGGTAGTCGGCCAGATCCACCTGTCGGAAAGCCGACCCGTAGCGGTGGAACGCCGCGACGGCCGTCTCGACACCCGCCGGATCTCCCTGCCCCGCCTAGCGCCCGAAATGCCCTACCCGGTGTACGGCGCCTACGTCCTCCTGACCGAGCAGGTGCCCGCCGCCGACGCCGCCTTCACCAGCATCCCGATCGACCACGAGGACGCCTGGCAGAACGGCGGCTACGCCGTGCAGTGGTGGCTGTTCGCGCTCATGGCACTCGCCGCCTACGTCTACTACGCCCGCAAAGAGGCCCACGGCGGCGACCAACCCGCCCGGGAACGCTCCCCCGCCCGCCCGCGTCCCGAATCCGGCGACCGCATCGACGACGCCGACCGCAGGCGGGCCGCCACCGCCGACCGCGTGGAGGAAGCCGACCGACGCCGCAGCGGAGGCGACCGCGTAGAAGAAGCCGACCGCAAGCGGGCCGCCGCCACTGCTACGCAGGGTGATCGCGTCTCCGATGCTGACCGTGCCCGGGACACCGCGGGCCAGGGCCGGTCGGCCCAGGACTGACCGGCGCACCGAGCCATAGGGGCAGGACGTGCCCTTTGGCCGGAGGTGCCCTTGGACCGGACGCCGCTGCCCGTTCTTGCGCTCAGGTCGTCGCCGGCCCGGCGCGTCGGCGCGGACCACGGTGATCGTCGACTCGGCGCGTCGGCGCGGACCACGGTGATCGTCGACTCGGCCTCCGCACCGGGCGGCAACCGGCCCTGGCGGCCAGTGGGGCGAAGTCGGCGGAGGCCTCGAGCCCGCTGCTCAGCCCGTCGACCGGCCAAGCCCGCCTCGCGCGAGATGGCAGAGGAGACCGGGATCGTCGCCGATACCGGTGTTGCGCCGGTGCGATGGTCTCGTGGCGGCCGCTGTCAGGGCTGATCCGGCCGGGGGAAGCTGCCGATGCTGCGGACCATGTCGATCGTGTCGGCCTCGGCCGCGGGCTTGTCGTCCCGGTAGCGGAGCACCCGGGCGAAGCGCAGGGCCACGCCGCCGGGGTAGCGCGGGGACGCCTGCACGCCGTCGAAGGCGATCTCGACGACCTGTTCGGGGCGCACCCGCACGACCCAGCCGTCGTCGGCGGTGGCCAGCTGCTGGAAGCGTTCGGTCTGCCAGCGCAGCAGCTCGTCGGTGAGGCCCTTGAAGGTCTTGCCGAGCATCACGAAGCCGCCCGATTCCGGGTCGCGGGCGCCCAGGTGCAGGTTGGACAGCCAGCCCTTGCGCCGGCCGTGGCCCCACTCGACGGCGAGAACGACGAGGTCGAGCGTGTGCCGGGGTTTGACCTTGACCCAGGCCGAGCCGCGTCGGCCCACGTCGTAGGGGGCCTCGGACGCCTTGATGACGACGCCCTCCTGCCCGGCGGCGAGCGCGGCGGCGAAGGCTGCGGCCGCCTCTTCCTCACTGGTCACGGCGGTGCGACCGACAAGGAGCTCGGCCGGCAGGGCATCGGCCAGCGCCGCCCACCGGACCCGGCCCGGCTCGTCGAGCAGGTCGGCGCCCTCGAGGTGGAGGACGTCGAAGAAGAACGGCACCAGAGCGAGCGGAGGCGCCCCGCCCTGCGCTGCGCCGCGGGCGACGGCAGTCTTACGGGAAGCGGCGGCGCCGCGCGTGGCGGCCCGGCTGGACGTCTCTTGGAACGGGCGCGGGCGGCCGGCCGCGTCGAGCGTCATCGCCTCGCCGTCGAGCACGACCTCGCGCAGCGGCAGCTTGCGGACGGCCTCGACCACCTCGGGCATGCGGGCGGTGATGTCGTCGAGGCTGCGGGTGAAGACCGCCACCTCGTCGCCGGAGCGGTGCACCTGGATGCGGATGCCGTCGAGCTTCACGTCGACCGTGGCCGGGGTGCCGGTGGCCAGCAGCGCGGCCCCCACGTCGGGCGCGCTCTGGGCCAGCATCGGCGTCAGCGGCGTGCCCACCCGCAGACTGATCTCGGCCAACGCGACGGCCCCGCCCGCGAGCGCCGCCACCGCGACCTGCTTCAGGTCGCCCGAGAGCAACAGGGCCCGGCGCACCGCGGTCAGCGGCACCTCGGCCGCCTTGGCGATCGCGTCGGCGAGCAGCCCGGCCTGGGCACCCTGTCGCAGCTCGCCGCTGAACAAGCCGACCAGCAGTCGCTGCTCGTCGGCCGTGGCCGCGCCGAAGAGCGCCGCCACCAGATCGCGCCGCCGAGCCTGCGACCCGGCCCCGGCGACCACTGAGATCTCGGCGACCAGCGCATCGACCGCACCCACGGTGAGGCTGGGGGCCTCGGCGGGCGCCGGCCGGTCGCGCAGGCTCGCATAGCCCACCCCGGTCTGTCGCTGCCGCAGCTCACCCGCCAGATAGGCCGAGCCGGCGGCGATCTCGCCGGGGTCGAGCGCGCGTAGGGCGCCGGCAAGCAGCTCGACCTTCGCCTTGCGCCCCGGGGTCGCCGCGACGGCCGCCGAGGTCGCCGCCAGGTCTACGAATCGCACTCCCACATCCTGGCAGCACCCCCTGACACTTTTCGGCCCGTCACGGGCGCGCGACGGATCTGAGAGGTCAGGCGGCGCGCGGCTCGGCGATGCGGAAACCGCGCGCCCGGACGGCCTCGGCGACGCGCGTCACCTGGGCGTCGATGGCGCAGAGGGTGGCTGAGAGCTCGTCTAGATGGTCGGTGAGGGCGCCGTCGTCCCAGTCGGCCACGTCGAGCTGGTCCATCGCCAGCACGGCGGAGCGCAGGCGGGCGATGGATTCCAGGCGATCACGGGAACGGAGACGGTCGATCGCGTTGCGCGGCCCGGCGCGCATCGGCCGCACCACCAGAGACACCGAGGCAGGCCCCGGGGTGACAACAGGCTCAGTGTTCGAACGCATGTTCTAATCCTAACAGGACGAGATCGCCCGCCGCACCGGTTTGCTCTGCGTGACGGCCGCCTCGAAACACTCAGCCCCGCAACAGCGCGGGGAAGACAACCGCTGCCTCCGAGACGGCGGCCTCGGCGGCCACGAACCCGTCCGGGCGTACGAGATAGAGCCGCCCCGGCTGCAGACCGGTGCCGGGCGCGGGTGCGAAGACGTGCACCGGGAGGCCGAGGTCCGGCACGTCGGTTGCCGCCACCCCGCCGTACGCGTGGATTTGCCATCGGAGGTCGCGCAGCACCTCGAAGTTGCCGCCTGCCCAGGGCAGCCGCCGGCCCACTACCGGATCGCGGCGCCCACCGGCCGCGGCCCGCGCGTTCGGTGTCATCCAGTAGTGGACGCGGATCTGCGAGACGTACTGGAACACCCGCCCGCCGCCCGACAGCCTGGGCACGAAACGGACACCGAGCGGCGCCACAACCGGCACCAGGACTCGCCGCAGCAGCCGCGCGACCGGCCGCTGCGAGGTGATCGCGCCGAAGATCCGGTCGGTCGTGGCCACCAGCGTGCGCGCCACCGGGCGGCGCTCGGCCTCGTAGCGGTCGAGCCACGCGTCCTTGCGGCGCCCCTGCAGCACGTCGGCCAGCTTGAAGGCCAGATTGTGCGCGTCCTGCATGCCGGTGTTCATGCCCTGGCCGCCGACCGGCGAGTGCACATGGGCCGCATCCCCGGCCAGGAAGAACGGCCCGTCCCGGAAGGTCGCGGCGACTCGGTGGTGCACCTTGTACGTGGCGAACCACCGCGATTCGCCGTACGTGACCGCGAACCGCCTGATCCGCGGGCGCACGTCCTCCTCGGTGAGCCGCGAGTCGCCGTCCTCGTCGCGCACCAGGCCGAGCAGGCGCCACGCGTGCCGGCCGCGCATCGGGAAGCCGAGCAGGAAGTCGCTCCCACCCGGGCGTACGTTGATCGCGTGCTCGACCAGGCCGGCCGCCCCGACCGCGTCGATCACGTAGAACCGGTGCGGGTTGGTGACTCCCTCGTACGCGATGCGCCGCGCCTTGCGGACGGCCGAGTTCGACCCGTCGCAGCCCACGCAGAAGCGGGCCCGCACGGTGTCGTTGCCGACCTTTGCCTCGACGCCATCCTCCACCTGCTTGACCGCCGTAACCGGGGTTTCCCACCGGACAATCCGGCTAGGAGCACCGGCACCCAGCTTCTGCAGGTTCTCGTAGAGGATCTCCTCGTTGCGGCTCTGCTCGAGGACCTCGATGAACGGAAAGGGCGTGAGGGTGCCGCCGAGCCGGCCGAGCGACACGCGCCCGAACACCCGGTCGAGGAAGCCGGGCGCCAGCGCGTCAGCGCGCTCGGCCGCCTCGAGCACCTGGTCGGCCAGGCCCAGTTGGTCGTAGATCTCGAGGCTGCGGGCCTGGACGACGAGGGCGCGCGACTCGCGGGTCGGGCCTTCCTTGCCGTCGGCGACGATCACGTCGACCCCGAGTTTGACCAGCCAGTTGGCGAGCATCAGCCCGGTCGGGCCGGCGCCCACCACCAGCACGTCACACGACAGCTCGGCCATCCGCCGCCCCTTACTTCGTCGAAACGTTCTCCGCCACGTTCTTGAGGAGCAGAGCCTCGGCCACGCACACGCGCTCGAACTCGCCGAGATGCAGGCTCTCGTCCGGTCCGTGTGCGGCCGAGTGCGGGTCCTCGACGCCGGTGACCAGGATCGCGGCCTGCGGGAACAGCTGCTGGAAGGTGGCGATGAACGGGATCGAGCCGCCCACGCCCATGTCGACCGGGTCGGTGCCGTCCCAGGCCGAGCGGAAGGCGGCGCGCGCGGCGTCGTACGCGGGGCCGGTCGCGTCGATGACGCAGGGCTCACCGTCGGCTTCCAGGGTGACCTCGACCTGCGCGCCCCACGGCACGTGCTTCTCGAGGTGGGACCGCACGGCCGCGTACGCCGCCTTCGGGTCGTCGCCGGGCGCCAGGCGTACGGAAATCTTGGCCTTGGCCGTGGGCTGGAGCGCGTTGGCCGCCTCGAACGTGCGGGGCGCGTCGATGCCCAGCACCGAGACCGACGGCTTGGTCCAGATGCGGTCGGTGATCGAACCCTTGCCGATCAGTTCGACGCCGTCGAGCATGCCCGCCTCGTGGCGGAACCGGTCGGCCGGGTAGTCGACGCTCGCGCCCTCACGACCGACCAGCCCGTCGACCGCGACCTCGCCGCTCTCGTCGTGCAGGGTCGACAGCAGGCGGGCCAGGGTGATCAGCGCGTCGGGCACCGGGCCGCCGAACATGCCGCTGTGCACCGCCGACTTGAGCACCTTGACCTCGGCGAACAGGTTGACCAGGCCGCGCAGCGAGGTGGTCAGGGCGGGGCGGCCGATGTCCCAGTTGCCGGAGTCGGCGATCACGATCACGTCGGACCGCAGCTCCTCGCGGAACTCCTCGATGATCGCGTCGAGCGACTCGGACCCGTACTCCTCCTCGCCCTCGACGAAGACGACCACGCCGACCGGCAGCTGGTCGCCGAAGGCGCGCAACGCGGCGACATGGGCCATCACGCCGGCCTTGTCGTCGGCGGCGCCCCGCCCGTACAGGCGGCCGTCGCGCTCGACCGGCTCGAACGGATCGCTGCTCCAGAGCGACACGTCGCCGACGGGCTGCACGTCGTGGTGGGCGTACAGCAGGACGGTCGGCGCGCCCTCGGGGGCGGCCTTGCGCCCGATGACGGCCGGCTGGCCACCGCGGACCACGACCTGCGTGTCGAGACCGCAGCCGCGCAGCAGCTCGGCGACGGCCTCGGCGGACCGCTCGACGTGGGAGTGGTCGAAACCCTCGAAGGCGATGCCCGGGATGCGGACCAGCCGCTCCAGGTCGGCCCGGACCCCCGGGAACTCCCGCGCGACAGCCGCGCGCAGATCGGTCTCACTCAAGCTCATGAGAGAGATCTTAGGGCCCGTTCAGCTTTCTTCGTCGTCTCGCTGGCCCCGCCGTGAGGCGTCTCCCATCCACCCGCGGGCGCCCCGTACAGCCGATCCGGCCAGGTCACCGGCGCCGTCGCCAAGCTTGCGGAGCAGACCGACGAGCGGATCCTGCGAATTCGTGAACGTCTCCCGGTACGAGTTCGCCGCCGCCTTCACGTCGTCGCTCACCGAGGCGTCGCCGTCCGAGTCGCGGCGGGGGTAGTCGCCGCCGAGGATCTCGGCGTACGCCCCGGAGTCGACCCACTTGCGCAGCTCGGAGGCCCGGGCCACGGGCACGGGGTGGGTGCTGCCCAGCGTCATGCCGATCTTGTGGATGCTGTCGCGCAGGTCGCCGCCGCTCTCGTACTCCGCGGCCTGCTCGAGGAAGGCGGCCGTGTCGATCTGCGAGAGGTCGCCGCCGCCGGCCAGCTTCATCAGCAGGCGCAGCGAGGCCGACGGGTCCTGCCCGGCGAGCAGCCCGGCGCGGTCGGCCGACAGCTCGGCCTTGCGCCACCACTCGAGCATCGCCGTGATGATCGCCCGCAACGCGATCGCGCCCACCGGCAGCCAGCTCAGGCTGGCCGCCCAGCGGGTCAGGATCATCAGGATGGTCTTGTAGACGGCGTGGCCGCTGCGAACATGGCCGATCTCGTGGCCGAGCATCGCGCGCAGCTCGTCGTCGTCCAGCCGCTCGACGGCGCCGGTGGTGATCACGATGAACGGCTTGTCGAGGCCGATCGCCGAGCCGTTGATGATGGGGTCCTGCGAGACGAAGAGCTCGGGCAGCTCGACCACGTCGAGGGTGGTGGCGGCTTCGGTGAAGCGCTGGTAGACCCGCGGGTACTGGCGGTGGTCGACCCGGATGGCGCCGGCCAGGAACTGCAGCCGGAAGCCGCGCTCGTTCCACATGCCGAAGAACGCCTTGACCACGTCGTCGAAGCCGCGCAGCTCGCGCAGGGCGGTCAGCGCGCCCCGGTCGGCCGGATGTTCCCAGGCCCGCGAGCTGATGCCGGTCAGGGTCACACGCCTGCGTACCGGGCGGTTCTCTTCGTCGGTCATCGTGCCCACCCTTCCGTCGCGCCGTCGATGATCAGATCCGCCTGGGCGGCTGTGTCGTCCACGGCGAAGTGCCTGTCCTCGGCGGCCCGCCAGCGCTCAAGGTACTTCCGATACGCAACGCTGTCGTCCCCGTCGCGGGCGATCGCGCGCTCCCAGCGAAGTTCGGGCGGCGCGTCGACAAAAACAGCCAAGGTCAACTCGGGACGAATGTCGCGCCGGGCGGCACTCACCCCTTCCAGCAGTACGGCCGGCCGGGGCGGAACTGTCAGAGGCCGCCCCGCGAAATCCTTTTTGTCCCAGTCGTAGCGCCGGTAGGTGGCTGTCCGGCCGAGCCGCAGCGGAGAGAGCACGTTCTCTTCCAGCCGCGTCCAGAACGTGAACTGATCGTCCCAGCCGTTGAGCAGGTCATCGGTGTGCACGACGGGCGCGTCGCCGAGCGCGGCAGCCAGGCGGTTGGCGAAGCGCGTCTTGCCCGCGCCGCTGGGCCCGTCGACGGCGATCAGGCGCACGTCACCCAGGCGAGGCGGCCGGTTCATGACGTACGCGGCCAGGTCGTCGATCACCGCTGCGGCGCCCCGGGCGGAAGGAACGGCGCGCCGCCCGGCGGTCCGCTTTCGATCAGCCGCCACAGCGCCTCGGTGTCGAGATGCTGTTCGACCAGGTCGCCCAGCACGTCGAGCGCGTGGTCGCGGACGCCCGCGAACCGGATGTCGGCGGCCACGGTGAAGCCGCCGCGGCCGGCCTGGCGGGCAGCCGCGGTCAGGAATCGGCGGCGGAACTCGTCGGACTCGAAGGCGCCGTGCCAGTGGGTGCCGTAGACGTTGTCACGGACCGCTCCCTCGGGCCGCCCATCGGCGTACCGGAGGAAGGGCTGTCGACTGCTTTCGGTGACGGCGCCGTGGTGAATCTCGTATCCGGAGACGGGCGCGCCGAAGCCCTCGCCGGTCGGCCGGCCCAGGTGCTTGCGCGGCTCGAAGGCGATCCGCACGGGCAGAAGACCCAGGCCCGGCACGGTTCCGCGGCGACTCTCGACCTCGTCGGTGATCGTCTCGGCGAGCATCTGGAAACCGCCGCAGATGCCGAGCAAAGGCTTTCCGGCCGCGGCGTGCGTGCGGATCGCGTCCGCCAGCCCGGTCTCGCGTAGCCAGGCGAGGTCGCTGACAGTCGCCTTCGAACCGGGCACGACCACCAGGTCGGCGTCGGCGATCTCGGCCGGCTCGACCGTGAGTCGCACCTGGACGCCCGGTTCGGTCGCCAGCGCCTCGGCGTCGGTGGCGTTCGAAAGGCGCGGCAGGCGGACGACGGCGACGCGCAGCCACTCAGTGCCACGCGGCCCGCGCGGGCGGCCCAGAATCCGCCCGTACGCGAGGGAGTCCTCGCCGTCGAGCCAGATCTCCGGATGGAACGGCAGCACGCCGTACACCGGCCGGTGCGTCACCGACGTGATCATGTCGAGCCCGGGCCGCAGCAGCCCGAGGTCGCCACGGAACTTATTGATCACGAAACCGGCGACCAGAGCCTGATCCTCCGGACTGAGCAGCGCGACCGTGCCGAACAGGGCCGCGAAGACGCCGCCGCGGTCGATGTCACCGACGACGATCGCCGGCAGGCCGGCCTGCCGGGCCAGGCCCATGTTGACGAAGTCGCCGTCCCGCAGGTTGATCTCGGCCGGGCTGCCGGCCCCCTCGCAGATGACGGCGTCGTACTCGGCGCGGAGTTCAGCCAGGGCGGCGTGCGCGGTCTCGGCCAGACGCGGCCGCAGCGACCGATAATTGCCGGCCGTGACGGTGTCGACGGCCTCGCCGAGCAGCACCACCTGGCTCGAGAAGTCGCTGCCCGGCTTGAGCAGCACAGGGTTGAACCGCAGGTCGGGCGCGATGCCCGCCGCGGCGGCCTGCATAGCCTGAGCGCGGCCGATCTCGCCGCCCCGCCCGTCCGCCCCGACGACGACCACCGAGTTGTTGGACATGTTCTGCGCCTTGAACGGCGCCACCTTGACGCCGCGACGGTAGAGCCAGCGGCAGATGCCCGCGGTGAGGATGCTCTTGCCGGCGTCCGAAGTGGTGCCGGCGACAAGAAGGCCGCCGCTCACTGCCCTTTGTCCCTGATTCGCCCGGCCGGTCTGATCGTCTTGCCCCTCAGCAGCGCCGCTCCGACCGCGAGGCCGGCGGCGGCCAGACCGACACCGCCCGACACCCGCGCGGCCCGGCGCAGGTGCTTGGCCGACGGACGCGGGCCGTCCCCGAGGAACGGCCTGGTCTCGCTGCGTCCGAAATAGACGTTGCGGCCTCCGAGGCGTACGCCCAGAGCCCCCGCCATGGCCGACTCGCACTGCCCGGCATTGGGCGAAGGGTGGTCGTTGCGGTCACGGCGCCAGACCCGCAGCGTCTCCCTGGGGTTCCCGCCCGCGACCGGCGACACCGCGACCGTCAGCAGTCCGGTCAGCCGGGCCGGCAACAGGTTGAGCCCATCGTCGAGCCGGGCCGAGGCCGTGCCGAACCGCGCGTACCGCGGCGACCGGTGCCCGACCATCGCGTCCAGCGTGTTGGCCGCCCGATAGGCCAGCAGCCCCGGAAGCCCGAGCAGCCCGCCCCACACCAGCGGCGCCACCACCGCGTCGGAAGTGTTCTCGGCGACCGACTCGACCGTGGCCCGCGCCAGCTCCGGCTCGTCGAGCCCGGCGGGATCGCGGCCGCAGAGGTGGTTGAGCCGCCCCCGCGCCGAGTTCAGATCGCCGTCGTCGAGGTGCCTGGCCATGATCCGCGATTCCCGCCGGAGGGTTCGTCCGCCCAGCACAGTCCACGTGGCGGTGGCCACGAGAGCGGCCCGGACGATGGGCAGGCGCCGGGTGACCGCCGCCGCCCCGAGCCCGGCCAGCGCCGGCAGCCCCACGGCGATCGCCGCGAAAGCCGCTCCCGATCGACGGTTGGGGGCGTAGATCCGCTTCTCCAGAGCTGCCGCCGCTGTCCCGAACCCTGCCACCGGGTGGAACCGCCGCGGATCCCCGAACGCCGCATCAAGCAGGTAGCCCGCCGCCAGTCCGACCGCGTCCGCCGTCCCCGGCCGACTCGCCGCGCGCCAGCCCCATTTCGGGAGCCCTGTCCAGGGCTCCGCCCCCGCCCCCGCCACGCCCTTGGTCCTTTCGTCTTCGCCGCTTCGCCCTACCGACGATCATGAGCGCAGGTCGCACACCCAGACCACGATTTCCTGAACGTCCGGTTCCGGCCCGTTCGGGAGCGGCACCGGATCGAACTCGCCCCAGACGATCGCGCCCGGCGCGCGGTCCTCCAGGAACTCGACGACGATCGTGTGCAGGTCACCCGTCGTCCGGTACTTCTCGGTGAACGGCAACTCGTCGCGCCCGCACGACCCGGCGGAGCAGCGCAACTGCCCCGCCTGCAGGTCGTGCCACACATAGAACGTGGCCGGCCCCACGTGCGACATCGCGACGACCTGCTCCCGCAGCAACTCGATCGTCTCTTCGAAGGCGGTGACCACCTCGTCGGCCGACAGGCCCATGCGCTCGTGCGGGGGCGCGCCGAACCAGTTGGTGTTGGCGGTCTCGGTGTCCTGGTCGTGCGGCGCGAGAACCAGTGTCTCGCCCGCGATCGCGCGGATCTCCTTCAACAGCACGCCGCCCAGTCTGCCGGTCCGGCCCCACCCAGGACCAACCGGGCAGGTCGGCCGGGTGGCCCCTTCCCCCGGACGATCGGACCACCCCGTTCGGGGGCGGTGTCATTCTTCCCGGTGATCGGCGCCTTTCGTCCGCCCAGGACAAGCGACGCCGTCAGCCCGGGATACGCGCGTTGACCTGCACCTCACGCGATCCGATCCGGCACTCGGGCGTCATGCCCTGGCTTGCGCTTCGCGGACTATCGAAGCCATCACCGGCGTCATCAATCTGAGGATCCGTGCTCGGAACTCGGGGGAAATCAGGTTCAGGACGGACGCGCTGAGATCGACGCCGAGCTCACCCAGAAGGGCCGTGGACGTCTCCGCCGCCAGCCCGTCAAGAATGTCGGCCACCGTCTCGGCGGTGGCCCGCGAGAGCTTTCGGCCGACGTCTTCGATCCCGACCTGCCGAATGAGCGCCCGCCTCCGCCGCGTGGTAAGTGCTGCGAGCAAGCCGGCGGCGGCGTCTCCGGGTATCGCAGTGAGGAGTTCGGCGCACCGTTCAAGCGTGTAGGACGTCTCGAACAGGGCGACGATCCGACTGAAACTCAAACTGAAAAGCAGCTTCACCGCGAGCTTGTCCGGCATCCGATCACTGGCTACCAAGATTTCGCGTGTCTCTATCGGAATTCCCGGGATGACCCCGTCCATCGTGAGAGGAGGGAGGTTGCTGAGGGTCTCGGCGGAGATCCCGGCCGGCATGGCCGAGATGACGGACGCTGCGACTACGGCCGGCATCCGTCGCAGCAACTCGGCCGACACGGTGTGATCGTACGGACGCAGAAGCCGCTGAGCGGCCGACGGTTCCATCCACCCCATGCATTCGGCCACTTGATCGGCGGCCATGAAGGCGAGGGCTTCGGCCGCACGACGAGGCTCCATCGAGGAAAGGTGCTGCGCGGCGACAGGGGCGTGCAGCTGGGCGAGATACTTTCCGACAGCGGCCGGAGGCAGGAGTTTCAACATCGGTGTCACGGCGGCGGGATCTGCGGCTTCAAGGCGTCCGACGATGTTGACCATCCCGTCGATGCCTGGCCGTTCGTCGTCGACCGCGGCAACGTCCGGCAGTCCGTAGAACGGATCCGTCGCTGCCGGGTTCGCTCGAATTGCCCGCCTCGAACGGCTCCGGGCAACGCGATGCCGGGCATCGACCCAGGTCGTCAGCTCTTCTTCAGCCACTCCGCACGCCTGGGCCACCCGGAACACCACTTTGGCGCTCGGTAGAACCCGACCAGATTCCGCATTGCACAGTGTGCTGCGTGGAACGCCGGTGATCTCCGACAATTCACGCAGGCTGATCAGCTCGTCCGTCAACTCCCGCCGAGGGGCGCGAAGACGAAGTTCTTTCAAAACGGCGGCCAGGTCGGCGACGGTGTGGACGGCGTGGAGTTCCGGCGCGGCTTGCGCGCCTGTTTCGATGGGGGACGGCACTGTTCAATGCTGTCCCACGCTGTCCGGCCCTGTCCCGGCCGTCACCCATCGGACGTACCCAAAAGCTGTTGACCTGCGACGGGAATGCATGGAGATCCGGCCACCGACGTGAAGAGGGTCCCGGCGATACAAGAATCGACGGACTGTAGGTGCGCACGGAAACCCGAGAGATGCGTGATATTCGATCCTGCGCAGTTATGCGCGCGATCAAGAAAGAGGGTGGCGGTCGTATGCAGCACGACCGCCACCCGATCTCCCCAACACGCTGAGCAATGAGGGGATCCATGGATAGTAACAATGCGCCAAGCCAACGGCCATCGCCCAATTCAGGCAATCGGCCTCACGAGGTTCCCGCTACGCCGCACGATCGTTCGAGTGGCCTGATAACCCGCCGGGGCCTCGTGGGCTTCGGCGGCGTCGCGGGTGGTGCCGTCGCGGGCGCCGCAGCCTGGAACGCCGGCCCGTGGCTCGCAATCCTGATCGGCCTCTTTGCCGCACTGGGGTCGGCAGCCGCCCTTCACGAATTGCTTCCCAGGCACTGGTAGTGCGCGCATCGGCGAGAGGTCCAGGCGCCTCTGCGGTATAGGCGTAGGACTAGTTATCATACGACTAGGCTAGCCGGACTTGGTTCCGGCGTCCAGAGCGATCGGACGGGATGCCCGGTCGTGTCCTGCGGTCTGCTGGACGGACTGGCCGGCCCGGGACATCCTCGACTCGAGCTGATCGAGCCTTGATCGATTGAGCGAGCCGGGTGGCCCGGCGGCCACCCGGCTCGGTGGGTCAGGCCGCGACGGGCTCCTTCCGGGAACTGCGGCGCGAGCGCCGGGCGGGCGCGGGATCGGCGGCGGCGAGCTGCTCGACCTCGGCCGCGATCTCGTCATCGCTCGGCGATTCGGCCGGAGCGTCTTCCGAACGCGGTGCGGCGTCATCGTCCGCAGGCGGGGTGGCGGCTGCGGCCACGTCGAGGAACGTCGGAGCTTCCTCGTCGGGGACGCCCTCGCCGAAGACGACCGGGACGTCGTCGGTCGGGACCGGGGCCGACTGTTCGCCGCCGATGAAGACGCCGTCCTCGATCGGGGGCAGGATCTGGGCCGGGCGGGAGTTGCGGGCGAACCGGGCGCGGCCCCGGGCGAGGTCGTGGCCGATCGAGTACGCCTCCATCTCGTACGAGATGCGGTCGTTGCCCTCGCTGTCTTTCCAGTCGCGGGTGAACAGCCGGCCGTAGACGATGACGGGGTCGCCGACGGCGATCGACGAGATCACGCCCTCGGCGAGCCGGCGCCACGCGGTCACCCGCACCCGCAGGCTGTTCCCGTCGACCCAGGTGTTGGTCTCACGGTCGAACTTGCGCGCGTTGGACGCGACCCGGAAGTTGGCGACCATCGAGCCGGACTGCTCGAGACGCCGCCATTCCGGCGCCCTCAGCACGTTGCCCACGACGACGAGGTTGGTGTCGAACATGGTGACCTCCTGTTGTGTTGCGGTGAGGTGGGCAGCTTCGCGCTCGGGGCGTACGGCCGGGGGATCTTGAGGACGAGGTTGTGGACAAGTCGTACGGCTGTGGATATCCGCCGCGAGGCTGTGGCTTCTGATATCGCGCACGGCCGGGTACCGGTGGGTAGCCTGGGCGCGTGGAGATCGACGTTCTCGGACCGCCGTACGAGCGGCACACGATCGACCTGGGTCGCGACGACGAGGGCGACGTGGTCGCCACCCTGGTGCGCCGCCGGGCCGACGGGCCCACCCGGCGTGCCGTCCTCTACGTGCACGGCTTCGTGGACTATTTCTTCCAGACCCACCTGGCCGACTTCTTCGTCGAGCGCGGCTGGGATTTCTACGCGCTCGACCTGCGTAAGTACGGCCGCAGCCTGCTTCCCCACCAGACGCCGAACTTCGCGCGCAGCCTCACCGAATACTTCCCGGAACTGGACGAGGCAGCACGCATCATCCGCGCGCAGGACGGCCACGATCAGCTGCTGGTGGCCGGTCATTCCACCGGCGGCCTGATCACGTCGCTGTGGGCCCACACCCGGCAGGGGCGGGGCATTGTCGACGGGCTGTTCCTGAACAGCCCGTTCTTCGACTTCAACGTGCCCTGGCTGCTGAAGCGGCCAATCATGGCGGCGACGATCGCCGCGACCCGCCGGATGCCCTACCGGAAGATCCCGATGGCCTCGCTCGGCCTGTACGGGCAGAGCCTGCACAGCGAGCACCGTGGCGAGTGGAACTACGACCTGACGTGGAAGCCGGTGTTCGGCTTCCCGGTGACGGCCGGCTGGCTGGAGGCCATCCGCCGGGGCCAGCAACGATTGCGGGCCGGGCTGGGGATCGACGTGCCGGTGATGGTCGCCTGTTCGACGCGGACGTTCCGGGGGCGGGCGTGGCACGACGACCTCCGGGTCTCGGACTCCGTGCTGGATGTGGAGCACATCGTCCGCTGGGCGCCGCGCCTCGGCGCGCGGGTCACGATCGCCCGCTTCGACGGCGGGATGCACGACCTGACGCTGTCCGGCAAACAGGTGCGGGTCGAAGTCTTCCGGGAGCTGGCGCGCTGGAGCGACGCGTTCCTGCCGCCCGTGGGTACGCCGGAGGTCGAGGTGCCACCGGCACCCGAGGACGCTTGATGGCCCCGGAAACCGGTCCGCTGCCCGACCCGGACGGCTGCCGTTCCCTGGACGCTCTGGCCGCCACCCTGCGCGCCCTGAAATCATGGGCGGGCGATCCGACCTTCGACACGATCACGACCCGCGTCAACGCGCGGCTGCCCTCGACCGGCCGCGGCACGATCGCCGACTGTTTCCGCGACGGCCGCCGCCGGATCAACGCGGATCTGGTGCTCGCGGTGGTGGCCGCGCTGCACGACGACGCGGAATACCTGGCCCGCTGGCGGCGGGCGATCCGGGTCACGCTGGCCGAGAAGCAGGCCGCGGCGCAGGTACGGGTTCTGGCCCGGCTGCCCGACGAGGCGGACCCGTTCGTCGGCCGGGAACCGCACCTGGCCGCCCTGGACCGGGCCACCGGCGTCTGTGTGATCACCGGGATGGCCGGCGTCGGGAAGACCCGCCTCGCGGTGCACGCGGGTCACCGCCGTACGCAAGGAACTTCGCTCTTCGTCGACCTGCGTGGCTTCCATCCCGACGAGGCCCAGCCGCCGGCCGACCCCGCCGCCGTGCTCGACGGCTTCCTGCGTGCGCTGGGCGTCACGGGCCGGCAGATACCGCACGATCTCGCGGCGCGCTCGGCCCTGTTCCGCGAGCAGCTCGCCGGCCGTCAGGCGCTGGTGATCCTCGACAACGCCGCCGACGAGGACCAGGTGCGCCCGCTGCTGTGCCCCGACGCGCTGACCGTGGTCACGTCCCGCCGCGACCTGGCCGATCTGCTGCCCACCACCCGCATCGACCTGGACGTCTTCAGCCCGCTCGAGGCCGCGCAGCTGCTCGGGAACGACACTTCCGACGCACTCGAGCGGGTAGCGCGCCGCTGCGGATATCTGCCGCTCGCGTTGACGATCGTCGCCGGTCAGATGGCGGCCACGCCGAGCTGGACGGTCGCCGACCACGCCGACCGCCTCGAGGAGCGGCACCGCAACTACCACCTCGACGACGGCGTCCAGCTGGCGCTGCACCTCTCCGACCAGCGGCTGCCACCGGCGCGGCGAACCCTGCTGCGCCGCCTGGCCGGCCATCCGGGCCAGGATTTCGACGCGTACGCGGCCGCCGCGGTGCTCGACGCCGACCTCGGCGCGACCGAGGAGCATCTGCGCCGCCTGACGGCGGAACACCTGGTGCAACAACCGGTTCCGGGACGCTTCGTGCTGCACGATCTGGTGCGGGCGTACGCCGTCGAGCGCGCCACCGACGACGAGCGCCCCACAGATCGCCGGGCCGCCCAGACCCGCCTGTACGACCTTTACCTGTACGCCGCGTCGGCCGCGATGGACGCCCTGCATCCCGCCGAACGGCACCGCCGCCCCACGCTGCCGCCGAACGACGTACCGAAGCCGGCCCTCGACGACCCGAAGGCCGCGCTGCATTGGCTCGACACGGAACGATCGACGCTGGTGGCCGTATGCCTGGCCGCGCCGTCACACGCGGTGCCTCTGGCCGCAACCATCTACACCTATCTGGACAACGGCGGCTACCCGGCCGAGGCGATCACCGTGCACACCGCGGCCCGCAACGCCGCCGTCGCCACGGGCGACCCGGCCGGCGAGGCCGGCGCCCTGATCAACCTGGGCGTCGTGTACTGGCAGCTGGGCCGCAACGCCGAGGCCCGCGACCGGATGAGCGAGTCGCTGACCCTGTTCCGCCGCCTGGGTGACGCCCGCGGCGAGGCCCGCGCGCTGGGCAACCTCGGCGTGGTCTACAACGCCTTCGGCGACCACACCGCCTCCGCCGAGCATCACACGCAAGCCCTGGCCAAGTTCGTCGAGATCGGCGACCGCGTGGGCGAGGCCAACACCCTGACCAACCTCGGCGACGTGTACCTCCGGATGGACCGCCTGTCGGAGGCAGCCGACCACCACCGCCGGGCCCTCGACCTGTTCCGAGCCCTGAACCACCGCGGCGGCGAGGCCACGGCCCTGACCAACCTCGGCGACGCCGACACCCGCCTGGGCAACCTCACGGAGGCGCTCGACTCCCTCGACCGCGCCGTAGCCATCTTCGGCGAACTGGGCGAACGGTACGGCCAGACCTGCGCCCTGAACGGCCGAGCGGAGGCACTGGCCGCGATGGGCCGCCCGGAAGAGGCCGTCACGACGTTCCGCCTGGCGCTGGGCCTGGCCCAGTTGATCGATGACCCGGCCGAACAGTCCCGGGCCCGCACAGCCCTGACCACCCTCGGCGCCCCGCCTGTTGACGACCCGCCAACGTAGCCCTTTCGGTCCCCCGCCGGCCGCCGATGGGTTACACCCGCGCCGCCGTCGGCAAGATAAGCTGTGGCCCTCGCGCTCGTAGCTCAGCGGATAGAGCAACGGACTTCTAATCCGTCGGTCGCAGGTTCGAATCCTGCCGGGCGCGCTTGAGATTCCCTGGGGCCCGAGCCCCAGACCCCACGCCGTGGGGGCAAGCCCCCCCGGATCCCCCATCGCCATGGTGCCGGCCAGCCTACGATCGGCGCCCCGTCGGGGCCGAGCTGGGCCGCAGCCTCCCCCGCCGAGCGAGCAAGTAGCCGAACACTGATTGAACACACCGCCGGGGGCTCGACCCAAGAAGGGGAGCTGCCGCGTCGTTATTGCCGTTGAGTACGCGTCGGCGGGCTTCAGTTGTCGTTATGAGCCGTCAAACGCAAGGAAGGCGCCGTCCGGCAAACCAGTGCGAGGCCTTCCTCATATGCGGCTGGCGCGGTACACATTCCATCGTTCCGCGGCGACCACCATGCGTCTGGTCCAGGCGTCGGGTTGCGCTCCGGCGATTTGGTGCCACATGCGGGCGTTGGCTGCGGCGAATGCGGCGAGACCAGCGTCGGTAGCCGTTTGCCAGGCGGGAATCCGTTGCGCCCAGCGCTCGGCTTCGACCGGTGAATGGCCCGCGCTGATAAGCCAGATCGTCCAGTAAGCCGCGTCCAGCCAGGCGGCCCCACGGGTAGCCCAGCCCCAGTCGACCATGCAGGCGCGACCGTCGGCGACGATGACGTTCGCGTTGTTCAGGTCTGTGTGGAGCAGACAGGGCCCAGCGAAGTGATGTAGCTCGTCGGGTGCGGCGTAGCGCTGAAGCCGTAGCGGCGCCTCGCGGAGGGTGACATCCGGGCAGGGAATCTCGCCGAGGCGAGTCAGCAGGTCCGCGACCGCTCGAAGATCGCCGGACTCGGGTGTGTAATCGGCTTGATGCCCGGTGATGGCCTCGAAGACCAGAACGTCCCACCCGTCAGTAACAATGCGGGCAAGCAGCCTGGGCGCGATCGCACGAACGAACGGAGCGACGGCCGCTTCGGCAGCCTGGGTCCACACCCAGCGATGGTCGCTCGGCAGCGCTTTGACGAAGAATTTCCCACCGACGGCCACGAGGACAGCGGCAACGGAGCTGTTGAGTCCTGAGCCCGCGCTTTCGGCATGGTGAACTTCACCGGTGCACTGCTCGACCTCGGACCGGACGTTCTCCGGCAGATCCCCGTAGGGAATGCGGGTGGGCGGCATATGGCGATCTCGATCTCGACCAGGCCCCAGGGCCGCCGCGTCCATGGCACGACGGCGACCCCGAGTGATGGGTTGGGTCAGTTGTACGGGTTGTCGTCGCCGCAGCCGCGCTGGTTGGTGCGGGTCAGGGCATCGACGTTGTCGACGATGACGACGTCGAGCGGCTCCGGGGCGGCGGGAGCGGCCAGCGTGGGGTTGACAGGGGCGGCGGGGATCGGTGCGGGGCGGCGGGTGATCTCGACAGCGGTGACGGTCATGAGCTGGTCCTTTCGCCGTGCTGACAGTAGTGATCCAGTGGTGCCTTCGCCTCCTGGTACACGCGCGCCATGGGTCGGCATACCCGGCAGGTGGACGACAGCGTGCAGCCGGTACATCCACCTGTGCGAAGCATTTGGGCGTCTGCGATCGCGGGCAGACGCATCAGCCCTTCCGGGCCTTCGGTGATCAAGCTGATCGGGTTGTCCCGGCCGACCTTGCACATCGTGGCCATGCCATGCGGGTCGACGTGGAACGAGGTGTGCCCGGCCGGACAACCGCCAAAGACAGCACTCTTGTCGAGGTAGCCGGGCGCCTGAGCCTGCAAGGTCGAGCCGTCGCCTGTGTAGGTCGGCGAGATGGAGCCGTACTCGTTACGCGGGAAGCCGAGTTGGTCGACCAGGGAGCGCATGGCTTCCAACTCGTCGACGTTGTGCTTGGTGATGATGATCGTGACCTCGACGGGCAGTCCGACCTCAGCCGCCGCGAGCAGGCCGGCGTACGTCCGCTTGAACGCGCCCCGGGTCTGGGTCAAAGCGTCGGCAGTCTCCGGGCTTGCCCCGTACATCGACACGGTGATCTTGTGCGGGCGAGCCGCGGTGAACAGGGCCAAATGCTCCGGCCGCGCCAGACGTGAGCCGTTGGTCAGGATCTCCAGCATCATCCCGGCGTCGTAAGCGCGCTGGTAGGCAGGTGCGAAGTCGGGATCGATCAGCGGCTCCCCGCCGGTGATCTGGAACCACAGCACGCCCATGCCGGCCAGCATGTCGATCAGCCGGAGTTTGTCGGGTAGTGCCAGTCCGGCGAAGGGACGCTGTGATGGCGCTTCCTGAAACTCCCCACTTCTGCTAGATCAACTTCCTCACTTGGGTGATCCCTGGACGGTTCGTGTGG
>NZ_JAMQOL010000078.1:0-65131 GCF_023717965.1 Paractinoplanes hotanensis
GTCAACATGTTGCGCACGGCGGGCATCCTGTCCCACCAAACCACCAAGATCAAATGCTACGACTGGCTGAACTCGCCCAGTTCAGTGCCGATCTTTAGTTTCGGGCGCGATACGCGGCGGTCTTGGTTCGGTTTTGGCATGTCGTTGAGCAGAAGCGTCGCCCGTTGTTCTTGGACGTGTCGACGAAGACGCGGTCGCATCGGTCGGCGTCGCACACCCCTAGACGCCCCGCCAGGTTGCTGCCGACGGCCAGGGCGAGTCCGGTGGCGCATCCGGCGGCCCAGCCGGAGGCCAGCCCTTCGTCTGAGCCATGGAAGTGCACCTGCCAGCCGCCGCCGTGGCTCAGGTCCAGTTGGGGTCGGGCTCCCGAGCGTTCAAGCAGTCCGTTCAGCTGGCCGGCCGCAGTGTCGACGTCGCCCCGATGCGCTGCCTCGAAGACCGGCCGCATCGCCGCCGCGCACTCGGCAAGCGCAACAGCGTCGGACTCGGCTACTACCGGGTCTCGCCGGCCATCGCCGGCCAGAGCCGCTCTTGTCGCGGTCACCAACTCCGGGCCGACCGGCCGGCTGACGGGCTGTCCACGGTCGCTGCCGTCGGTCAGCCGGTTGACCAAACGAGCTGCGACGTCCACCAACGTGAAAACGTGACTGTCGAACGTCACTTGACCAGTCACACCCTTCCTCGTACCGTCCCGCCCGTGAGTGACTATCAAAGACCATCTTGCCAGTCACCGGCGCTCTGTCGATGACCGACCGTGAACCGATCCTCGGCGCCGTCGTGGTGTGGCGCGATCTGCCGCGCGCGATCTGGGTTCTTTTGCTGGCAAGGGCGGTGAACCGGCTGGGGGCGTTCAGTCTGCCGTTTCTGTCGCTCGTGCTGGTCAACGACTTCAGGGCCTCGCTCACCTCCGCCGGCTATCTGATCAGCGCCTTCGGATTGGCCACGATCCCGTCCCGGCTGCTCGGCGGACACCTGGCCGACCGGTTCGGCCCGAAGGCAACCATCTGCCTGGGCTTGGCCGGCACGGCAGCCGCGCAACTACTCGTGGCCGGCTCCCACACCTTCACCCAGGCCATATTCGCAGTGATCCTGCTCGGACTGTTCTTCGAAATCTATGAACCGGCAAGCCAAGCGCTGATCGCCGACGTCACCGACGAATATCAGCGGCCGGCCGCCTACAACCTGCTCGCCGTAGCAATGGCCGTCGCAGGGATGGGCGCAGGCCTACTGGCAGCAGTCGTGGCCGGGATCGACCTTCGATGGCTGTTCATCATCGACGCCGCCACCTGTCTGCTCTGCGCAGCCGTGGTCGCCTTCGCCCTGACCGACAAAACCGCGCGGGGACAACGCGACACGCACCGCTCACGCGAGCGCGGCGCCTGGTCGGACCGGCGCCTACTCGCCATGCTGGCGGTCGGCACGATCTTCGCCACCATCTACCTCCAGATCACGATCGCTCTTCCCCTGACGATCACGCAACGACACCTGCCCGTCAGCGTCGTCGGAGTGCTGCTCGTGTTGTCCACGCTTACCTTGGTGCTGGTGCAGCCCGTGCTGAATCGCTCGCGGTTGCGGCTGCTCGGACACTTCCGGATCATGACGCTGGGCTACCTGCTGCTCGGTGCCGGTCTCGCCGTCTACGGCTTCGCTACCACGATCGCCGCGTTCGCCGCAGCCACCGTCATCTGGAGCCTCGGTGACGCCGTTTTGATCGGCCGCGCATTCACGGTCGTCGCCTCCCTCGCCCCGGACGCCAAACGCGCGCAATACCTGGCGGTCTACGGGACCAGCTGGGGCATCGCTGCCATCATTGCCCCAACAGCCGGCACCTGGCTCCTCGAACTGGGCGGCCCACCTCTGACATGGTCAACCATGGCCACGGCAAGCGTTCTCCTCGCCCTCGTCCAGCCGAGTCTCGGGCGCCGACTGACACGCCATTGAGCGTCTGCTTCCGCAGCGATCCGCATTCGGTGGCCGCTCAGGGCCCAGAGCAAGCGATCTCGTCCAGCCGCCCGATCGGCAGTTTCTTCACCACGACCCCCGCACAGCCCTTCAGGCGCGCCTGCAGAAGCCGGTGCATGCCATCAAGCACGGTCAGCCGATTCGGTCGCTCGAGCACGTGCAGCGGAAAGCTGATATCCGCCGCGAACGTACGCGCGTACTGCTCGCTGAAAGCTCGCGGACTCTGTGCCACCTGCTCGGGTGTGAGCACGAACGGCCGGCCTCGGAACGCCCACATCGGCAGCCGGAGGTGCCAGCCAAGTTCTGCCATCGGAACCCACGTCTCGGGCAGGTCCAGACTCCACAACCGTTCGCGGTCCCACACAAAGTTGAGCACGACGTCATCCAGAACCGGCGGCATCACGTCCAGAAGCGGAAAGGGCTGCCGAACCGCAAACTCCACCCGTTGATACTGGCAGACGATGCGCGCTGCGTACGTGGCCGACAGCCATCGGTGTGGCCGCTTGATCACATGAACTCTGCTGCCGCGATCCGAGCGCTGGTGAACGGCAGGGTCGTCACTCTCCGCTCCAGATCCATGCTCGCTCGAAATCGGCCTCCGTGATCTCAAAGCAGGCCCAGTCTTCACCAGAGTCGTAGAGGCTCGCTTCACCGAGGCCGCCAAAGCGATCCTCGACGTGGCTGGGGCCGTAGCGCAGAACGCGGCCAGCGTCATATGCCTCAACTTGACGAACGGGCCAGCCGTCCTCGGCGACCTCGAGATACCAGACCGAGTGGCCCCAATCTGCGAACTCGTCGCCTCGGGTCTCGGTCCACCGACGGCGGTAGAAGCGATTCGGCACGGCCGAAAGAGTACCGATGCGCGGCGTCCTCTTCTGCCGCCGACCGCGCGCGACGCATACCGGGGCGGTCCGGCGCACGCTCGTGGCCGATGAGCGGAAGTCGGCCGACATCGCATGCCCGCGGCATGCTGTGCTGCAGAGATGGACGGTCACGAGATCAGCGATGGCGTTGTTGCTCTTCGACGATGGAGCACCGACGACGCCCCATGGTACGCCGAAACGGTTTCCGCAGATCCGCTGATCCAGCAGTTCACCGCGGAGCTGCCGACGGTGACCGCTGAAGACGTGCGCTCGGCCATCCGCGGACTCCTCGCGAAGCCTACCGACGCGGCCGGCTTCCTCATCGCGGACGCCGACAGCCACCAGCGGCTCGGCAACATCGCTCTCACCTACGAGGAGGCTGTCGGCGACGTTTCGTACTGGCTCGCCGATTATGCACGTGGACGTGGCATCGCCACGCGGGCACTGCGCCTCTTCACTCACTGGGCACACACTGTGCTGGACCTTTCTGAACTGAGGCTTTGGGCCCAGGTCAACAACACTGGATCTCGAGCGGTGGCAGAGCGCGCCGGCTACCTCAGGGATCCGGAGCGGGACAAAGTCCGCGAGGTCAAGGACGAGTCCTGGTCGACAGTTTCATACGTTCACCGCTGGACCGCTCCAACCGTGACATGAAACTAACTGCGCGCATCTGCCGCGATCAGCTCGACACGGACCATGACGGCTGCGGCATCTCGGCTCGCAGTAGCCGAATTGAGGACGTTACTGAAGACGGAAATCAGTGGTCCTGGCTGTCGTCACTCGGCTCAGGATGCTGGCTACAGCCAGATCTGCTCCCAGTGGCGGTCGCCCCAGCCGTCCTGGTCGTTGAGGTAGCCGCGGTAGATCTCGGTGACTTCCTCGAGTGTGTCGACTTCGCATCGGAAGTGCAGGTCCGGGCTGCCCTCGCGTCGTTCGACCCAGAACACTCCGGCCGGGATGTCGTAGCGGCCGCCGATGGCTGCTTGGAGGTAGTTCTGGCCACCTACGTCAACGATCAGATAGTCGAGGCCGTCACCGAGGCGCCGGACCTGTGAATCGACATCGATGGCCGACGGCTGCACGATGGGGCGGCCATGCGATCGCTGCAGCGTCATCTGCGGGACACCCAGCCGGAACCCGGCCAACGGCACCCGGCCCTGGTCCGGCATACCCGCCAGCGGCATGCCCTCGATCACGAACCCGCACAACGCCGCCAGCGCGTCCTCACCCAGATCCAGCGGATGAAACGGCAGCGGGTAGGGCTCGTCGTCATCCTCGACCGGATGCCGCCCGGCCCAGTACGCCCGTTCAAACGGCAGCCGGTCACCGCGATCCTCGACAATGCCGTCGCCAGGACTCAGACACAGCGCCCGTTCGAGCGTGCCGTCTGCGCCCCAGGCCGCGAAGCCGAGAAAATCCGAGACGCTGTGCATCGAGTGCAGGATCACGCGTCGGCCCGCACCCTCGGCCAGCCAACCCGGCCGTAGATCACCCGGCCGGATCTCGCCCAGCTCGGCTGCGCAGATGACCGTGAGATCCCGGAACACTCCCGCATACAGCAGGCCGGCCGGCGGATTGATGTTCGAGCCCAGGTTGCCGTCCGTGACCGCAACCAATTTGAGCCCCGGCAGCAGCCGCGCCACCAGCGCCTCAGTCGCCGCTCGATCGAACTCCTCGGCGTTGCGCAGCGCCTGACCCGCATCGCCGTCGGCATAAACCAGCAGCGCTGTCTTGGCACCCATGCCCGGACACGCTACGGCAACCGCACCCCGCGGCTCGCCAGCCCAGCACGCACCCCGGAGAGGCCACCCGGCAGACCACTTGGTGACAGGATTGCCGCGGTCTTCGGATCGCGGGTGGCGCACGAGACCGCGTGCGCGGATCTGCCGGGATCCGGGAGCGTGCTGGGAGGGCGGTGCCCTGTTTGAGGCACGACATAGGCGTCGAGCCGGCACAGGTACGGTGATCGTCACGTCGCGCGGTCGCCGGTCTCGGGAACTACGGTTCGTGCGACTGATCTCAGGGCTGGTGGTTGGCTACGGACACGTAGGATCTGTTCGTGGTGGACGAGCAGACCGAGAAGCGCCGAGGTTCGGTCTGGCGCGAGTTGCCGATCCTTCTCGGGGTGGCTGTGCTGGTCGCCGTCCTGGTGCGGGCGTTCGTGGTGCAGACGTTCTTCATCCCCTCCCAGTCGATGGAGCACACGCTCGACATCAACGACAAGGTGCTGGTCAACAAGCTCGTCTACAGTGTCCGCGACCCCCGGCGCGGCGAGATCATCGTCTTCGAAGCCCCCCAGCAATGGCGGACCGGCGACAAGGACGAGGACTACATCAAGCGCATCATCGGGGTCGGCGGCGACCGTGTTCAGTGCTGCGACGCCGCCCACCGCATCACGGTCAACGGCCACGCCCTCGACGAGTCGTACGTCTTCGAGGGCGTCGACGGAGTGGCGGACGAGGCGGCCCGCGAGCCCTTCGACATCACGGTCCCGAAGGACCGGATCTGGGTGATGGGCGACCACCGCGCAGCCTCCGCGGACTCGCTCGAACACTGGCTGACCGACGAGAACATCGACGACGCGACGATTCCGGCTGACTCGATCGTGGGACGCGCCTTCACGCTGTTCTGGCCGGTTGACCGGGTGGCCTGGCTGACCGTGCCCCCGACGTTCGACGACGTGCCCGCTCCCTGAGCCACACGACCTCGGCGCATGCCGGTCCGGCGTCATCAGGTCCAGACCTTCGCCTCGAAAGGGCCTGTACGAGGCGCATTCCGTCTCCAGCACCCATCACCGTGAGTGATCGGTGCACCGGCCAACGAGGTGGGAGCCGTTCTGGTGAGGGGTCGGCATCCGCACTCGCGAGAGTCGGGACGGACGAGATCTCGGTGGTGCCAGAACTTGGCGACACCTCGTCCCCGGGAGCTCACGGGCGATTGCGAGCTGTCACGGGTGCGAGGCGGCTGGGCTCGGCATCCCTGGATGGCAGTCCTGCGTAGGACAATGGCGGGGTGCGGCAGCGGCTGGATCGGGTGGTGCTGGACGACGGCACTGCGGTGGCGTACGCCTCGATCGGTTCGGGGCGGCCCCTGGTGTACGTGATGGGCTGGCTCACACATCTGCGACTGGGGTGGGAGCTGCCGGCGGAAAGGGCGCTCTACGAGGCGCTGGCGCAGGGCGGGCGGCTCGTGCGATACGACCGGGCGGGGTGCGGACTGTCGCCGGCCACGCAGCGGCCCGCTTCGCTGGCGTACGAGCTCGAACAACTGGGCGCCGTCGCGGCCACGCTCGGCGAGCCGTTCGACCTCATGGGGACGTCGATGGGGGCGCCCGTCGCGGCGGCGTGGGCGGCAGCTCATCCGGCGTCGGTGCGGTGCCTCGTCCTCTATGGCGGCTGGGTGCGTGGCGCGGAACTGTCGGCTCCGGGCGTACGGGAAAACGTTCTGGGTTTGGTCGAGGCGCACTGGGGGCTCGGGTCGGACGTGCTGACCGACATCTTCGCCCCCGATGCCGACGCCGCCACCCGGGCTGGGCAGGCTCGCTACCAGCGCGCGTGCTCGAGTGCTGCCACCGCTCGGGACCTGCTGGCGCTGAGCTACGACCTCGACGTCGGTGACCTTCTGGGCCGGGTGCGGACGCCGACGCTGGTCGTGCACCGCACCGGCGATCGAGCGGCGCCCGTCGCCCAGGCTGAGGCTCTCGCCGCCGGCATCAGCGGCGCCCGGTTGACTCTGTTGCCCGGGCGGTCGCATCTGCCGTACGCCGGTGACCGCGACGAACTGGTGCGGGTGATCCGCCGCTTTCTCGGCCGGCCCGTGGCGCGCCGCCGCGCCGAGGGGCTGACCGCCCGCCAGCGCGAGGTGGCCGCGCTGGTCAGCCAGGGCTGCACGAATCGCGAGATAGCGATCCGGCTGGGGATCGACGAGCGCTCGGCCGAGGGCCACGTCGAACGGATCCGGCTGCGCCTGGGTTTCCGGTCCCGGGCCCAGATCGCCGCCTGGTACAGCGCACAGTGGGGTATTTCCCCGCCTGCCCCGGGTGCCGGCGCGCGGCCACGATAGGGCCATGTCACTGGCAACCAGCTACGAAGTGAACCGGGTCCGCGGGCCCTTCAACGCCACGTTCTTCGGCCTGATGGGCCCGTACATCGAGTGGAACGTGCGGCACCACAAGCGGCGGGTGTTCGCGGGCCTTCCCGGCGCCGTGGTCGAGATCGGCTCCGGCGTGGGCGCCAACCTGCGCTACCTGCGGCCGGGGTCGACGCTCGTGGCCATCGAACCCAACACCGCGATGCACCGTCGGCTGCGGTCCGCCGCCGACCGGCGCGGCGTCCGGCTCGACCTGCGTGACAGCACCGCGGAGCAGACCGGCCTGCCGGACCGGAGCGCGGACAGCGTGATCTCGTCGCTCGTGCTGTGCACGGTGTCCAACCCGGCCGAGGTGCTGACCGAGGTGCGGCGCATCCTGCGACCGGGTGGCACGTTCCGCTTCGTCGAGCACGTGGCCGCTCCCGCCGGCACCTTCACGCGCGGGCTCCAGCGAGCGCTGCGCCGCCCGTGGGCGTGGACGTTCGAGGGCTGTTCGTGCGAACGCGACCTGGCGAAAGCGCTGCGCGCCGCCGGCTTCACCGACGTCGAGCTGACGCCGTATCGGTTGCACAGCCCGTTCATCACGTTCAACACGCAGATCGCCGGCGTGGCCCACGCCTGACGGGTGGTCACACCGACCGGCGGCCCTTGACGAAGCCCATGACGACGGAGACGGCCAAGGCGACCAGGCCGATGATGATGAGCCACTTGACGGCCTTGAGCACGAGGCCGAGCACGATGAGAACAACGGCGATGACGCCGAGCATGACCAGGAAGGAGCGCATGTCTGTGGAGTGCCCCGCGGCCCACGCGTGTACACCCTCGGTTTTGTGACGTCGCCCGCCGTAGCAGGGAGGTGCTCAGGAGATGATGACCGTCTGCAGCTCGGTGAACGCCTCCATGGGGTGGGCGCCGCCCACCCGGCCCAGCCCGCTGTCCGAGCCGGAGCGGCCGCCGAACGGCAGGTGGCTCTCCCAGTAGTTCGAGGACTCGTTGATGTTGACCCAGCCGGTGCGCGCGGCGTCGGCGAAGGCGAGCCCCTTGGTCAGGTCGGCCGTGTAGATCGCGGCCAGCAGCCCGTAGCGGGAGGCGTTGGTCAGTTCGATCGCCTCGTCGAGCGACCCGATGCCGACGATCGGCGCCACCGGGCCGAACGTCTCGTCCGTGGCGACCAACGCGCTCGCCGGCACGTCGGTGAGCACTGTGGGCGGCCAGTACAGATCGGTCTTGAAGTTGCCGGCGCGCGCGCCTCCGGTCAGGACTGTCGCGCCCCGGGCCACCGCGTCGGCCACGTGTTCGTCCATTTTGGCGGCCACCGCGGCGTTGTTGAGCGGGCCCATCGTGGTCGCGTCGTCGAACGGGTCGCCCAGCCTGACCCGCTCCCGCACGGCGGAGGCCAGCCGGGCCGCGAACTCGTCGCTGACCGCCGAGTGGACCAGCAGCCGCTCCCCGGCCGTGCAGCTCTGTCCCGCGCACAGGAAGCAGGCGACCAGCGCGCCGGCGACCGCCCGGTCGAGATCGGCGTCGTCGAGCACGACGATCGGCCCGTTCCCGCCCATCTCGAGCAGGGTCGCCTTGCCCGCGGCCGCGTTCGCGACGAGCCGTCCGGTGGCGGTCGAGCCGATGAACGCGACGGCGTCGGTGCCCGGGTTGCGGGCGATCTCGTCCCCGACGACCGGCCCGGGACCGGTGACCAGGTTGACCACACCCGGCGGCAGGTCGGCCTCGGCCAGGCACTCGGCCAGCGCGACGGCCGCCACCGAGGTCGACGGGGCCGGCGTCCACACCACGGTGTTACCGGCGGCCAGCGCGGGCGCGATCAGCTCGGCGGGCATGGTGTAGGGCCAGTTCCACGGGGTGATCACGCCGACCACGCCGCGCGGACGGCGGATCAGCAGGGCGCGTTTGCCGGGCGACGACGAGTTCGGCAGCAGCCCGCCCAGGCGCTTGCCGTCCTCGGCCGCCATCCGCCAGTAGGTGACGAGTTCGCCCACCTCGTCGTACGCCTCGGCGCGCAGCGGTTTGCCCTGGTCGAGGGTCAGGGTGCGGGCCAGTTGGTCGCGCCGGGCCTCGATCACGTCGCCGACGCGGTGCATCAGCGCGGCCCGTTCGAAGGCCGTCAGCCCGGCCCAGCCGGGCGCCGCCGAGCGTGCGGCCGCGATGGCCGCCCGGGCGTCGTCACGGTCCCCTTCCGGTACGCGGCCGAGCGCCTCGCCCGTCGCCGGGCTGGTCGCCACCGTGGTGGCGTGCGAGCGAGCGGGCACCCAGGCGCCGCCGACGAACATCGCGAGATCCACCCGGCCAGGCTATCGGCGGTCATCACACCGGTGATAGGGGCGAATTGGGCTGTAACCGTTTCTCCGCCGCGGCACGTACGGTACTTCGACAGCCTTCGATACGGCGCCGCACCCGGCCGGCGCAGGTGTCGACGATCCCCCCGAAAGGAGTCCGGCGTGCGCATCCGCATCGTCGTCGCTTCGCTGGCCACCGTCCTGACCGGCGTCCTGGCCGCACCCTCGGCCGTCTCGGCCGCCGTCGAGGACCCGGGCACCAACATCATCGGCGGCGGCACCGTCTCGTCCGCGCCGTGGGCGGCCGCCGTGCTCAGCAACGGCAGCTTCACCTGCTCGGGCACGATCATCTCGGCCAACTACGTGCTGACCGCGCGCCACTGCATCTCGGGCACCATGTCCGTGCGGGTGGGCAGCGTCAACCGCACATCGGGCGGCACCACCCGGGCCGTGAGCAGCACGTCGACCCGCTACGACCTGGCCCTGATGCGGCTCGCGTCGCCGATCACCACGTCGTACATGCCGTTGTCGAGTTCCTACCCGCCGGTCGGGTCGACCAACTCGATCTACGGCTGGGGCATGACCTGCTACAGCGGGTGCAGCGCCTCCACCACGCTGAAGACCGCCTCCGTGCAGGTCACCTCGACCAACCAGACCGACGCCTACGGCGGCCGCGCGATCGGCAGCACCCGGATCAACGGTAACGCCTGGCGCGGCGACTCCGGCGGTCCGCAGGTCTACAACGGCGCGCAGGTGGGCGTGGCGTCCACGGCCGACGGCACGGCCCGCCAGTACTACGGCAGTGTCGCGTACAACCGCTCCTGGATCAGCTCGGTCGCGGGCGTCTGACACACCTCTGAGCCCGGGGCCGGCACACATGCCGGCTCCGGGTTCCTTGTCGCCAGAAAGACGACCACGGCGATGCGGGCCACCCGCGGCCTCCCCCTCCGGAATGCGGCCGCGGCATACCGATCCAGCACCCCGCACCCGGTCAGGAAGTCCGGCACGACCAGCGTCCGGTAGCCGTGCACCTTGACCAGCTCGCGGAAGTCGGGTTTGGTCATCAGCGGCTTGCGCACCATGGCCAGGCGGGCGGCCTCGTCGGCGTCGAGGTCGCGCAGCAGATCCCATCCGAGCCGGCGGACGAGCCCCGCCCGACGGAGAGCGCGTCGCGATCGGGTTATCCAATGCGTACGGAAATGGCGCTCAGGCAATTCCCAGAAAGTGTGGGATCGCTATCAGCTAGAGATCAGAAACTGCCCGAATCGGACAACGGGGTGGGCAACCATTTGACGCTCGTCGAATAATGGAAGGCGCCTCGGTGCGCTCGGTTCACTACTCAGCGTACCGAAATTTGGTCCTTTGAATTCGAAACGTTGCCACGACGTCACCCCGCGTCCAGCGGGGTTGACTAATAGATCGTGACCATATATCTGTTCTGACGGCGTTGAGCCCGGCGCGTTGCCAAACGCACCGCGTCACACGAGGGAGCTACCACCTATGCCGGCTGGGACCGCCATGAGAGGCGATCACGACGCCCGTCCGGGCCGGCGCAAGGCGCAGGGTGGCGGCGGAACCGGCAAAAAGAAGTCCAAGCGCCACAAAGCCCCCCTGTGGGCGAAACTGCTCACCACGTTCGGCGTGATCATGGCGCTGGTCGGTGTCGGCGGCCTCGTGAGCGTCAAGTACTTCCTCGGTCAGCTCACCTCCAACATCCAGACCACCTCGTCGGTGCTGAGCGCCTCGGGCGGGCTGGGCAACACCAACGCCAAGGCGGGCCAGCTGCCCAAGGGCGCGATGAACATGCTGCTGCTGGGGCTCGACACCCGTACGGGCTGGGGCGACGGCGAGTCCCGGTCGGACACGATCCTGATCCTGCACATCACGGCCTCGCACGACAAGGCGTACATGATCTCGATCCCCCGCGACACCGTGGCCAAGATCCCGGCCGACGAGGCGATGGGTGTCCCCGAGCAGCGCACCAAGATCAACGCTGCCTACTTGTTCGGCTCGCAGGGCGGACGCGGCTGGCAGGGCGGCGCCAAGCTGGCCACCAAGGCCATCCACGAGCTGACCGGCATCGAGTTCGACGGCGTCATGGTGATCGACTTCAACGGCTTCAAGGGCATCCTCGAGGCGATGGGCGGCGTGCACCTCTGCATCGACAAGGAGATGTGGTCGAGCCACTACCTCGTCAAGAACGGCAAGATCGAGTACGCGCACGGCGCCGACCCGAAGAGCAAGCCGCGCGACGCCCTGGTGTTCAAGAAGGGCTGCCGCAACATGCAGCCGTGGGAGGCGCTCGAGTTCTCGCGCCTGCGCCACTCGACCAACGGTGACTACGACCGCCAGCGTCACCAGCAGCAGCTGCTGCGCGCGATGGCCAAGAAGGCCAGCAGCGCCGGCATCATGGGCAATCCGTCGAAGGTCGCCAAGATCCTGGCCGCCGCGGGCAAGTCGCTGAAGATGGACACGAACGGCGTGCCGGTCGACAACTTCATCTTCGGCCTCAAGGGCCTGGCCGCCGGCGACCTGATCCCGATCAAGACCAACGGCGGCACGTTCAACGGCGGCGACGGCGGCGAGGCGATCAGCGACGACACCCGCGCCCTGTTCGAGGCGACCTCGGCCGACAAGCTGCCCGAGTTCCTGCTGCGTCACCCGGAGAACGTGATCACGGACGGGAGCGCCGCGTCCTGACGGCGGCGTACCACGCGGGAATCCGCTGGACCGGCCCGCCCGGTTCCAGCGGCACCCCGTACACGTCGGTAGCGCCCTGCTCGAGCACCCGCCAGGCGTCGCCCGGGAACGCCGCGGCGACCTCCTCGGCCCCGAAGCGGCGCGGCGCCCGCACGCCCGCGCTGATCAGCCGGTGCACCAGCGGTGGCAGGCGGGTCGGCCGGGCGCCCTGGTCGAGCAGATAGTCGAGCGGGTCGCCGGTGTGGTTGGTCTCGCTCAGGAACAGCGTTCCGCTCTCACCCAGCAGCGCGGCGACATTCGCGGCCACCGCACGGCGGGCGTCGTCGTCGAGCACGTGCAGCACACCGCGGATGTGCGCGTTGGCGTCGCCGAACTCGTCGTGCAGCCGCTCCCCCAGGCCGGGTGACGCGATGTCGGCCACCCGGAAGGTCAGGCCGGTGAACGCGCCGGACGCCCGGGCCACTGCCGCCGCCGAGCCGTCGATGCCGATGACCCGCGAGGCGAAACCCGTCAACGCGTACGCCTGACGCCCGGACCCGCAGCCCAGGTCGACCATCGGCCGGTCCGGGTCGGCGTGCCGCCGCAGCACCTGCGCGAGCAGCTCGTTCTCGGCCGGCTCGTCGGCCTCCCACAACACGTCACCGCCCGGCCCGGTACGCGTGACGCCGGCCCAGTAACGCTCCCAGGCGCGGGACTGTGAACGCGGCGCGCCGAGCGCGGCCAGGGTGAGCCGGGGAATCAACAGGTACTTGCGCCAGACCACGACGATCATCATCGCGGGTGTCTTGACACTTGGCCAGAACCGTGTTCGACCGCCCCGGAAACGACGCCACAGAGGACCGTCCACGACGGATTCCGCAGCCGTTGCCGGTCGAAAAAAATCATTACGCACTGAGATCAACCCGTAACAAACGGGCAGTACGGTCCCCGACCATGATTCGGCGGAGTGGCCTGGCCACGCTCGGTGTTGTTCTGGCGGTCGGCATGACCGCCTGTGGGTCGGACGGCGGCGACGAGCTCGTGTTCGGCGGTGACCCGGTCACGCAGTGCGTGCGCGTGGCCGAGGGGGCATCCATGGTGGTCGGCGACGTGCTGCGCGCCCCGGCCGATTCCGACCTCGTCGTTCAGAAGATCGGCCTCGCCGGGGCCAGGGGCGTCAAGGCGAGCAAGGCGTTCATCGTGCCGCTGAGCAGCGGTCGCACCCCCATCGGCAACGCCAACTACCCCCCGGCGGCCAACCCGACCTGGGATTTCCGGATGCCCGCCGAGAACGCCACGATCCGAGCCGGCGAGGAGGCCAACCTACTGCTCGTGGTGAGCCGCAGCGGCGCGCTGGACGGCTCGGCCTCGGGCATGCAGATCGACTACCTCGGCGGCTCGAAGGTGAACACGACGACCTACCAGTTCCGCGGCGATTGCAGCGTCAACGCCGGTTAGTCACCGCAGGGCGGGCAGGACCTTGGACCCGAAGGTCTCGACGAACGGGATGAGGTCCTGCCCCACGTGATGCAGATAGATCCGGTCGAATCCGAGGGCGGCGTAGCCGCGCAGCTTCTCGACGTGCTCCTCGAGGTCGGCCGAGATGTTGACGACCTTCCCGACCTGCTCGACCGTGACGTTCTCGCTCACCACGTCGAAGTGGTCGACCGTCTCGAGGTCCCAGCACACCGGCGGGGCGAAGATGTTGCTGCGCCACTGGTCGTGCGCGATGGCCTCGGCCTCGTGCTGCGTCGGCGCCCAGCTCAGGTGCACCTGCAGGCAGATCGGGCCGCGGCCGCCGGCATCCCGGTACTGCGAGATCATCGCGCGCAGGTGGTCCTCCGGGGCGTTGACCGTGACCAGCCCGTCGGCCCAGCGGGCGCACCACGCCGCCGTCTTCGTGCTCACGGCGGCCCCGATCAGCGGCGGCGACACCTCGGGCCGGGTCCACAGCCGGGCCCGGTCGACCTTGACCAGGCCGTCCCGGGTGACCTCCTCGCCCGCGAGCAGATCGCGCAGGACGTCGACGCATTCGAGCAGGCGGGCCTCGCGCACCTCCTTGCGCGGCCAGGGATCCCCGGTGATGTGCTCGTTGCTGTATTCGCCACTGCCCAGCGCGGCCCAGAACCGACCCGGATACATCGCGCCGAGCGTGCCGATGGCCTGCGCGATGATCGCCGGGTGGTAGCGCTGACCGGGCGCGTTCACGACGCCGAACGACAGGTTGGTCGCCTGCAGCGCGGCGCCGAGCCACGACCACGCGAAGGCGGATTCGCCCTGCCGCCGGCTCCACGGCGAGAAGTGGTCGGAGCACATCGCCGCCTCGAAGCCGGCGCGTTCCGCAGCCACCACGGCGGCGAGCAACTCGGCGGGCGGGATCTGCTCGTGCGAGGCATGGATTCCGTACTCCGTCATGGCTGGCCCCATACCCAGCTCGGGCGGCTAAGAATCGGATACGAACGACACGTACCGGTGGCGATCATCGACCGCGCGGCCGAGCATCGGGTCATGGGTGATGCTCGGTTCAGCCGAAGGCTTCTGTTCACCGCGGGCTCGGGGGTGCTCGGCGTGGCCGTTCTCTCCGCCTGCTCGGACTCCTCCTCGCCGTCGGGCGGGACGACGAACTCGCCGGCGGGCGGGACGACGACTGCCCCACCGTCCGGCGCGGCGCCCTCGGGCTCGGCCGGTCCCGGCGCCTGGAAGCGGGTCGACCTCTCGTTCGTCTCGGCGTACCTGCTGATCCGGGGCTCCGAGGCGGCGATCGTCGATCTGGGCGTACCCGGCTCGGGCGATGCCATCGGCAAGGGGCTCACGGCAGCGGGCAGCGGCTTCTCCGCCGTACGCCATGTGGTGCTGACCCACAAGCACGACGATCACGCCGGCGGTCTCGGCGACGTCCAGCCGCAGGCCACCGGGGCCACGTTCTACACGGGCGAGGCCGACGTCTCCTCGATCCAGTCGGCGCAGCCCCTGACCCCGCTGAAGGACGGCGACGAGGTGTTCGGACTGCAGGTGATCGGCACGCCGGGCCACACCGCCGGGCACATCGCCATCTTCGACCCGTCGACCGGGACGCTGGTCACCGGGGACGCGCTGCGCACCACCACCGACGGCCTGGTCGGCCCCGATCCGCAGTACAGCGAGGACATGACGACGGCCGCCGCGTCGATCAAGAAACTGGCCGCCCTCGACGTGCGCACGATCCTGCCCGGCCACGGCGCCCCGATCAGCTCGAACGCCGCCGCGGCGCTGAAGCGACTGGCCGCGACGGGCTGACGCGCGCGACGGACGGGCAGACATTTAGTTTTCCCTTTCCGCCCGAGCCCACGATGCCCTTGATCCGGTAAATTGCGCCCGGCGCAGTTGCGCCGCGTATCCGAAAGGGCACACTATGCGCCGGATCCTCGCCGCCGCCACTGCCGCCGTCCTGGTGCTCGCCGGCGCCGCATGCTCCGACGACAAGAAGCCCGAGGCGGCCGGCGGCACGAAGGTGAGCGTCGGCGTCATCCCGATCATCGACGTGGCGCCGATCTATCTGGGCAAGCAGAAGGGCTACTTCGCGAAGCGCGGCATCGACCTCTCGCTCACCTCCGAGCAGGGTGGCGCGCCCATCGTCGAGGGAGTGCTCGGCGGCAGGTACCAGTTCGGCTTCAGCAACGTGACCTCGCTGATGGCCGCGCAGTCGGGCGGCGCGCCGCTGAAGGCGGTGGCCAGCGGCGTCGCCTCCAACGGCCGGGCCGGGCGCGACTTCTCGGCGATCGTGGTGACCGACGGCAGCCCGATCCGCTCGGCCCGCGACCTGGCCGGCAAGCGGATCGCGGTGAACACGCTGAAGAACCTCGGCGACACCACCGTGCGCCAGTCGGTGCGGCGGGCCGGCGGCGACGCGGGCAACCTGCGCTTCCAGGCCATGCCGTTCCCTGACATGCCGGGCGCGCTGCAGGCGGGCAAGGTGGACGCGGCGTGGGTGGTCGAGCCGGCGCTGAGCGCGGTGCTCACCCAGGGCGGGCAGATCCTGGCCTCGAACTTCGTCGACACCGCGCCCGACCTGACCGTGGCGCTCTACTTCACCAGTCAGGGCACCATGGCCGCGAAGCCGAAGCTGGTCACCGACTTCACCGAGGCCATCAAGGAGTCGATGCGCTACGCGGCGGGCCACCCCGAGGAGGTGCGTGACGTCGTCGGCACGTACACCCAGATCAACGACACCGTCCGGATCGCGATGATCCTGCCCAGCTGGCCCGAGGACATCAACCGCCGCTCGCTGGAGCGGGTGGCGCTGCTGGGCGAGCGCGACGGCATCTTCACCAAGGCGCCGACCCTGGATCAGCTGCTGCCCTGAGTCTCGTCCGCCGGCGCTGCTGGTGGCCGGCCGGTCTGGCCCGAACGCCGGAATCGGCGCGGCCCGCTGCCGCATGATGGTCCGGTGCGGTACCTGCTGCCGGCCGCGGCCGGCGCCCTGGTGCTCCTGCTGCTGACGCTGGCCGGCGTGCGCCTGCTCGGTGGGGAGGACGACGACGGGCCCCGGCCCGATCAAGCCCGGCCCGGAACCGTGCTGCTCGTGCCCGGCTACGGCGGCAACCGCGCCGGGCTGAGCCGGCTGGCCGACCGGCTGCGGGCCGAGGGGCGCACGGCGACCGTGCTGACCCTGCCCGGCGACGGCACCGGCCGGCTCGAGGAGCAGGCCGACCTGCTCGACGCCGCCGCCCGCCAGGCGGTGACCGCCGGAGCGCCCTCGGTCGACGTGATCGGCTACTCGGCCGGCGGCGTGGTCACCCGGCTGTGGGTCGAGCGCCACGACGGGGCCGAGGTGGCCCGGCGGGTGGTCTCGCTGGGCTCGCCGCTGCACGGCACCCGGCTGGCCGGGCTGGGCGCGCGGTTCGGGGGCGCACAGTGCCCGCGGGCCTGTCAGGAGCTGGCACCCGGCAGCGACCTGCTGGACAGCATCGACGGCGCGCTGCCGGGCCGGCTGCCCTGGCTGTCGATCTGGACCGAGAACGACGAGACCGTCCAGCCGCCCGACTCGGCCCGCCTGGACGGCGCCGTCAATGTGTCGCTGCAGAGCATCTGCCCGGCCGCGCGCACCGCCCACAGCGAGCTGCCGACCGATCCGTACGTCACCGCTCTGGTCCTCGACGCCCTCGGCGCCGAGCCGCTGAGCGAGCCGCGAACCTGCCCCGCCGCCTGACCACCGTGCCGCGCCACTAGCAGACGGGGGTTACCGGCGGGGGCGTGGCCACCCGGCCGAACGGGTCATCCGAATGACCGTTCAGACCGAAGATCCTAGCCAGGGCGGGGCATCTGGCGAGACGGCAGAGGCAGGAGTTGAAAGTGATTCTGCATTGAGTAGTGTGCTCGCCGTTGTCCCGTGATGAGGAGCGCGTACACCCATGGTTTTGAACCTTCTTGAGCTTTCCGACAACCCGGCCACCAAGGCTGCCATCGTCAAGGACGCCCAGGCGCTGGTCGAGGCCGAGCTCGCCGGTAAGTCGGGCATCTCCGCCGGCGCGGTGAAGCTTGCCTACAAGGCGGTCACCTCGTTCGCGCCGGGCTACTACGAGGAGACCCTGAACATCATGGTCCCGTCGATGCTGGAGCAGCTGCAGCCGTTCTGGACCGACTTCCGGGCCGCCGGCGGTGGCACCTTCGGTGAATACCTGGCCAAGCGCCAGGACGAGGTCACCCCGGCCATGCTGCTGGTCACCGACGACATGGCGAACGCCTCCGAGAAGGCCGTCGTCGTCAAGGCCTACAAGACCGTCCGCGGTGGCGCCTCGAAGCACATCGAGGCCGCTCTGCCGGCCCTCGGCGGCCTGGTGGAGAAGTACGCCGCCTGATTCGCCCATGAGGAGCCGCGCCCGTCCGAGCGACGGGCGCGGCTCTTTTTCTTTCAGGTCAGGCTGATCCGGCGGCTCTCAGGCCAGGCTGATCCGGCGGCTCTCTCAGGCCAGGCTGATCCGGCGGTCGATCCCGATCGCCTCCAGGAACCGCTCGTCGTGGCTGACGACCACAAACGCTCCCCGGTACGCCGTGAGGGCCGCCTCGAGCCGGCCGACGCTCTCGAGGTCGAGGTTGTTGGTCGGCTCGTCGAGCAGCAGCAACTGAGGCGCCGGCTCGGCGAAGAGCACGCACACCAGCGTCGCCCGCAGCCGCTCGCCGCCCGAGAGCACCCCGCACCGGCAGGTGGGCCCGGTCGCCGCGGAACAGGAACCGGGCCAGCAGGTTCATCCGCTCGGCGTCGGCCAGCGTTGGGGCCGAACGGGCCAGGTTCTGCGCCACCGTCAGATCGCCGTCGAGCAGGTCGAGGCGCTGCGACAGGTACGCCACCCGGCCCTCGGCCCGCGCGGCGGTGCCCGCGCTCGGCTGCTGGTCGCCGCTGATCAGCCGCATCAGCGTCGACTTGCCGGCGCCGTTCGGCCCGACCAGCGCGATCCGCTCCGGCCCCCGGATGATCAGGTCGATGCCCGCGCCGGCGAAGACCGGCCGCCCGTCGTACGTGGCCTGCAGCCCCGTCCCGGTGAAGACCGTGCGCCCGGCCGGCACAGCCGTTCCGGGCAGGTCGACGACGATCCGGTCGCCCTGCCGGGCCGCCCAGCTCGCCTCGTCGTAGCGGGCCTGCGCGTCGACCACCCGGGACGCGTGGACGTCGTTCGAGCGGGCCGCCGAGACCTGGGCGCTGTTCTTGAGGTTGCCCGCGTGGATCCGGGCCAGGCCCGCGCTGCCCAGGTTGCGGGCGGCGGTCGACTGCCGCCGGGCAGTGCGCTCACGGGCCTGCTGCATCTCCCGCTTCTGCCGTTTCAGGTCCTGCTCGGCGTTGCGCACCTGCCGTTCGGCGACCTCACGTTCGGCCTCCACGGCTTCCGCGTACGCGGTGAAGTTGCCCCCGTACCACCGGATCTCCCCGTGCTCGAGGGCGGCGATGCGGTCCATCTCGTCGAGCAGCGCCCGGTCGTGGCTGACCACGAGCAGGCACCCGGCGAACGTCCGCAGCACCGCGGTGAGCCGCTCGCGAGCCTCGCCGTCGAGATTGTTGGTCGGCTCGTCGAGCAGCAGCACGTCGGGCCGCTTGAGCAGTTGCGCGGCCAGCCCGAGCGACACCACCTGACCGCCGCTGAGCGTGGCGAGACGCCGGTCGAGGGCCACGTCACCGAGGCCGAGCCGGTCGAGCTCGGCCCGGCTGCGCTCCTCGACGTCCCAGTCGGCGCCGACCGTGGCGAAGTGCTCCTCGGTGGCGTCGCCGGCCTCGACGGCGTGCAGCGCGGCGATCGTGCGGTCGACCCCGAGCACCTGGGCGACCGACTGCTCCGAGGCGAAGGGCAGGTGCTGGGGCAGATAGCCGAGCACGCCGCCGACGGTGACCGTGCCGCCGGTGGGTGTCAGCTCGCCGGCGATCAGCCGCAGCAGCGTGGACTTGCCGGTGCCGTTGGCCGCGACCAGGCCGTTGCGCCCGGCCGGCGCCGACACCGTGAGGTCGTCGAAGACCGGGGTGTCATCGGGCCAGGAAAAGGACAGGGAGGTGCAGACGACAAAAGCGTCGGACATGAAGAGGCTCCGCGAAGAAGGCCGCCGGGCCGTGTGGGCCGGGCGGGAGACAGCGAGGGACGACGTGGACCGGGGACCTCACCCGGAGATGTCGTCGTCGCCTGCCATCTGTTTGCTCCTGCTCTCGGAAGACTGCGGCGAGTCTAGCTCGCGACCCGCCGGTACGCATGGAAATTGATGTCCCGCCGATGCTGGAAGCCCATGGCGAGGTAGAGCCGGATCGCCCCGGTGTTGGTGCCCGCCGCGTGCAGGAACGGCGTCTCGCCGCGCTCGCGGACGGCCGCCCGGATCAGCCGGGCGGCCAGGCCCTGACCACGGAACGCGGGGTCGGTGCAGACGGCGCTGATCTCGGCCCAGCCGGGCGGGCGCATCCGCTCCCCCGCCATCGCGACCAGCGCGCCCTCGCGCCGGATGCCCAGATAGGTGCCGGGCTCACGGGTACGCGGCCCGAACGGCCCGGGCCTCGCGCGCGCCACGAGGTCGAGCATCTCGGGCACGTCCGCCGCGGGTCCACGCGGGATTGTCGAGCACGGCCCGGTCCACGGTTGTCATGCGGTCTTTCCTACCGCGCGGACAGTGGGCTGCGCTGCGATTGTGAGCGGCCGCATAGGGCCTGTCCGCGATGCTCCGCGGCGACCCCGAGCCGTATTCCGCCCTGCGTCAGACGCCGCCGGTCTGAGGCCCGAGTATGAGGTGCACGTCGCCGAACTCGTGCCACCGGTAGCGCTCGCGCAGTGCCTCGGCGTAGGCCGCCCGCAGAGCGTCCTCACCGGCCACGGCCGTCAGCATCTTGAGGTGTGAGGCACGCGGCTCGTGCAAGCCCGTGAGCAGCCCGTCGACCGACCGCACGACGTGGTCGGGCTCGATGACCAGCGAGGTCCAGCCCGACGAGGGCCCGGCGACGGCCGATTCCAGCGCCCGCACCACCGTCGTCCCGACGGCGATCACACGGTTCCCCGCCGACCGCACGTGGTTCATCAGGCGGACGGTCGATGCGGGCACCCGGTACCACTCCGGGTAGGGCGGCTCGTCGACCTCGGGCGACGCCACCCCGGTGTGCAGGGTGACCGGCGCGACCACCACGCCCCGGCCGGCCAGTTCGGCCAGCACCCGGCCGGTCAGCGGCCGCCCGGCGCTCGGCATCTCGGCGCTGCCGGGCTCGGTCGCGTACGCGTTCTGATAGACGTGCAACGGCCAGTCCCGGTCGGTGTAGCTGTAGCGGATCGGCCGCCCGTGCCGCGTCAGGTATTCCACGCGGCCCGTGCCGACCGCGGGGGTCGCCGCCCACAGCCGCGCCGTGAACGGGCGGACCAGCGTGAGCGCGCCGCCGGGCACCTCGAGCCGGAGCCCGGCCCGGGCCGGGGCGTCGCGCACCTCGACCAGCCAGCTGCCGTCGGCCTGCTCGGTCGAGACGTGCAGGCGTACGCCCGAAGCGTCGATCGCCGACGGCAACGTCGCCGAGTTGTTGACGACCAGCAGGTCGCCCGGGCCGAGCAGGCGCGGCAGTTCGGTGAACCGGTGGTGGCTGACCGCGCTCCCCCGGCTCACCATCAGCCGGACGCCCTCGCGGGTCAGACCGCGGGCCTCCACCGGCTCACGCGCCTCGAGTCCGGTCGGCAGCTCGAAATCGACGAGCGTCATCGGGCGACGTACCTTCCCGAGGCCGGCCGCTCGTCGACCAGCTTCACGAAGTACGGCCCGACCGTTTCCGGCAGCGGCCGATCCGAGATGTCGTCGCCGGGGAATGCCTCTTGCTGCAACCGCGTCCGCAGGTCGCCCGGATCCACCGACCACACGCGCACCTCCGGCTCTTCCTTCGCCAGCACCGCGCTCGCGTGGTCGAGCGCGGCCTTCGCGGCGCCGTAACCACCCCAGCCCTCGTACGCCTCCACGGCAGCGTCGGAGCTGATGTTCAGCACCGCCCCGGCGTCCGAGAGCCGCAGCTGTGGCAGCACGAGCTGAGTCAGCGCGATCGGCGCGAGCACGTTGACCTCGAACGTCTCGAGCAGCGCCGGCAGCGGGAAGTCAGCCAGCGCGGGCGGCGGGCTGCCGCCCAGCGTGGACGCGTTGTTGACCAGCAGGTCGGCCCCGCCCAGCTTCGAGGCGGCCTCGGCCAGTTCGGCGCGATGGTCGTCGTCGACGACGTCGCCCGCTATCGCCACCACGGTTGTCACCCGGCCGAGTTCCGCGGCCACCACCTCCAGGTCTTTTCCGGTACGGGCATCGATGACCAGGGCCCAACCGGCGCCGGCCAGCGTGCGGGCGAGGGCGGCGCCGAGCCCCTGGGAAGCGCCGGTGATAACGGCTGTGTTCGTCATGCCCCGACCCTGCCCGCTCCGGCGGCCCGCGGCGTCGGACCCAGGTCGGCTCTTGAGCACGACCTTGGTCCTAGGACCGTGGCCCGAGGCGGCCGGCCCTGCTCGTGGCTATGGTGGGCCCGTGACCGCCGCCGACCAGCTCAGCACAGCACGCCGCCTCTCCGCGGCCGTGCTGGCGGTCAGCGACCAGCTCACCGTGCCCGAGGTGCTGCAGACGATCGTCGACACGGCCCGCGAGCTCGCCGCAGCCGAGTACGCGGCGCTCGGCGTGCCCGACGACGACGGTTCGTTCGCCCAGTTCCTCGTCTCCGGTGTCTCCCCCGCGCAGCAGGCCGCCATCGGCCCGCTGCCCCGCCAGCACGGCTTCCTCGCGGTGACGCTGCGCGAGCCGGTCGTCCAGCGTCTCGACGACATCCGGGCCGACCCGCGGTTCGACTGGTGGCCCCGGGCCCATCCCGTCCTCGAGGCGTTCCTGGGCGTGCCGATCATGAACGGCGACGAGATCCTGGGCGCGCTCTATCTGGCCAACAAGCCCGGCGGCTTCACCGCCCACGACGAGGAGCTGGTGCGGGTGCTGGCCGCGCACGCGGCGATCGCGCTCACCCACGCCCGGCTCTACGCGCGCAGCCGCGAGTTGACCATCGCCGAGGAACGCGCCCGCATCGCTCACGACCTGCACGACGCGGTGGCCCAGCGCCTGTTCGGACTGCGGCTGACCGCGCAGGCGGCCGACCTGCTCATCGAGCGCGACCCGGCCGCCGCCCGGGCCCGGCTGGCCGAGGTCACCGCGCTGGCCCGCGAGGCAGCCGAAGAGCTGCACGCGGCCGTGCTCGAGCTGCGGCCGGCCCGGCTCGACGAAGACGGCCTGCCCGACGTGCTGCGCAAGCAGGTGCAGGTCCTCGACCGTGCCTCGGGCGCCGACGGCCCCCGCCTGCACTACACAGAGGACGATCCGCCCGTGCTGTCCCCGGCGCAGCAGGCGGTGGTGCTGCGCGTCGCCCAAGAGGCGTTGCACAACGCCGTGCGCCACGCCGGCGCCCACGTCATCCGGGTCAGCCTGGCCCGGCTGGGGTCGTGCGGGGTGCGGCTCGAGGTCGCCGACGACGGCGCCGGTTTCGACGTCGCCGCCACCCTCAAGGCCGGGCGCAGCCTGGGCCTGCGGTCGATGAGCGACCGGGCCTGCTCGGTGCGCGGCCACGCCGTCTTCACGTCGACGCCCGGCCAAGGCACGGCGGTGCTCCTGGAGGTGCCCGGTGACTGAGATCCGGGTGCTGATCGTCGACGACCATCCCGCCGTACGGCGGGGGTTGCGCATCTTTCTCGAACTGGCGGCCGATCTGCGGGTGACCGGCGAGGCCGCGGACGGCCCGACCGCGATCGACCTCGTCGAGCAGACGGCGCCCGACGTGGTGCTGCTCGACATGGTGCTGCCCGGCATGGACGGTGTGGCCGTCCTGCGCGAACTGGCCCGCCGCGCCCTGCCCGCGAGGGTCCTGGTCGTCACCAGCTTCACCGACCGCGCCCGCCTGCTGCCCGCCGTCCGCGCCGGCGCCCGCGGCTACCTCTCCAAGGATGTCGACCCGCAGGCCCTGGTCGCGGCCGTGCGCTCGGTGCACGCCGGCCACCTTCTGCTCGAACCGGAGGTCGCCACCACCCTGCTGGGCGCCCCGGCCGACACCCCCGCGCTGACGGCCCGCGAGCGGGACGTGCTGGCGCTGATCGCCGACGGCCGCTCCAACCGCGAGATCGCCCGCGCCCTGGTGGTGGCCGAGAAGACGGTGAAGACCCACGTCTCCAGCATCCTGATGAAGCTGGGGCTGGCCGACCGCACTCAGGCCGCCCTGCACGCCGTCCGCACGGGCCTCGTCCCCCGCGACTCCGGCCACGACTGATCTGCGATGCCGCGATGTTCAGCGGCCTGGACGAGATCGACTGGGGCTGGCTCGGGCACGCTTACGGGCCGGCCACGCAGGTGCCCGTCTGGATGCGCGGCCTCGTCGACGTCGATCCGGCCGGCGACCACTACCGCGACAAGACGACGAGCTCTCAACATGCTCGGTCCACTTCAGCCGGAATCCCATGCGGCGGAAAAGCCAGCAGCTCAGCGATCCGGAAGACACAAATCTATGTTCGAGGCCTTGTCGGCAACGTGACAAGGCTTCACTTGAACGTGGACCAACCCACGAAAGGCCGATCCTACTTGCGAGAAGGCCGAGTTGAGATGAGCGTTGTGGCTGCGCAGGAGGGCCAAAATTCGGCCGGCGTATTGAACTCGATGCCCCGCCCAAGAGATTGAAGGCCCCGGCTCCCGCTCGGCTGGGCATGGATCTGAAGATCGGGGCGGGCCGGGCCACCACCAACAAGCGGGTGCTCGCGGTGCTGACCCGGCTCCCCTCCACGTCCGTTTCCTGAAGGTCAGCCGACCAGCTCCGGGTGGCGGACCGGTTCCGGCGCGTCAGGCTCGGCCTCGACGTGGGGCAGGATGCGGTCGAGGAAGGGCGGGAGCCACCAGTTGGCCCGGCCCAGCAGCGTCATCGTGGCCGGGACCAGCACCAGCCGGACGATCGTGGCGTCGATCAGCACGGCCGTGGCCATGCCCAGGCCGATCATCTTGACGGTCACGTCGGGGTCGAGGGCGAAGCCGGTGAACACCGCGACCATGATGGCGGCCGCACTGCTGATCACCCGGCCGCTGGCCGTGAGGCCGCGGATCACGCTGCCCTGGGCGTCGCGGGTGCGCAGCCAGTCCTCGCGGACCCGCGACAGCAGGAACACCTCGTAGTCCATCGACAGGCCGAACAGCACCGTGAAGAGCAGCACCGGCACCCAGCTCGACACGGAAACGGCATGGGGCAGGCCGACCAGCCGCGCGGTGGCGTCGTTCTGGAATATCAAGGTCAGCACCCCGTACGCGGCCCCGACCGACAGCAGGTTCATGAGCGCAGCCTTGACGGCCACCACGGGGGCGCGGAACAGCACGGTCAACAGCACCAGAGACAACGCGACCACGAAGGCGACCACGATCCACAGCCGGTCGGCCAGCCGGTCCGAGATGTCGGCGAACACCGCGACCAGGCCGGTCACGAGCACGCCGCTGGGCAGCACGTCGTCGCGCAACCGGCGCAGCAGGCCGGTGGTCGCCTCGTCCTGCGGGCCGGTGGCCGGCTCGACCACGATGACCGCCGCACCACCCTCGACCGTCGGCGGCGCCACCGAGGCCACGCCGGGCTGGGCGCGCAGGGCCGCCGAGAGCGCCCCCAGATCGGGGGCCTTCGCCAGATCGGCCACGACGATCAGCGGACCGTTGGCGCCGGCTCCGAACTCGGCCGCCACCAGGTCGTACGCCTTGCGGGTGGTGTGCGATTCCGGCATGCTTCCCGCGTCCTGGGGCCAGGTGCGCATGCCCAGCATCGGCGCGGCCAGCACGGCCAGGACGATCAGTGAGGCCACCGCCGCGAGCCCCGGCCGCCGGCACACCGCGGCCGCCCACCGAGCCGTAAGAGCGGGCCGAGGCGCCCGGCGCGATCTCCGGGGCAGGACGCGGTGGCCGGCCAGACCGCAGAGCGCCGGAACCAGGGTGAGCGCCGCCGCCATGACCGCCGTGACCGCGAAGAACGTCGCGTAGCCGAACGACGAGTACGTGGGCAGCGTGGACAGCTTCAGGCCGAACAACGAGACCAGCACGGTCAGCCCGGCCACGACCACGGACACGCCCGCCGTCGCGTTGGCCGCGGCAGCCGCCGCCCGGGGCGTCAGACCCGCCCGCAGTCCTTCGACGTGCCGGGCGACCAGCAGCAACGCGTAGTCGATGCCCACGCCGAGCCCGACCATCGTCGCGATCGTCGGCGCGATGGAGCTGACGTCGGTGACCCGCTCCGCCAGGGTGATGAGCGCCGCGCTGCCGGCCAGCCCGGCGATGGCGACGGCGATCGGCAGCCCGGCCGCCACGACCGAGCCCAACGCGAACGCCAAAATCACGAGCGCGGCGACGATGCCCACCAACTCGGCGGTACCGCTGGGGGCCTGGACGTTCTCGGCGACCTGCCCGCCGAACTCCACCTGCAGGCCGTTCTCGACCAGCGGCGCGGCTGCCGAGCGGAGCGCGTCGATGCCTTCGGCGCCCCGGAAGTCGGTGACCGGGATGTCGTACTGGACGCCGACGAGCGCGGTGTCGCCGTCGGCCGAGATCCGGGCCGGTGCGACGACCGCCGCACCGTCGACCTCGGCCAGGCGCTCCCGCAGCGCTTCGAGCGCCGCGGGATCGATCGGCCGATCCGAGTGCACGACGACGCGCGCGTCCGTCCCCGACATCTGCGGAAGATGCTGCCGCAGAAACTCGGTGCCGGCCTGCGACTGCGTGCCGGGAACGTTGTAGTCGTCGCGCGGCGCGCCACCGACGGCCAGCGACAGGCCGGTGAGGGCTACCAGCGCCACCAGCCAGGCGCCGACCGTGCGCCAGGGGTGCGCGGCCGCCGCTCCTCCGAGCCGACCAAGCAAGCGAGACATGTCTTCTCTCCTCCATACGTTTTCGGAGGAGAGGTTCACCCGGCCCGCTTGCGATCCGCTTGCGCCCGGCCTAAAGGCCGTTGCAAGCGACGCTCAGTCCTGAGGTCCGGCCGGCGGGGTGCGGCGTCGGGTCAGCGCCAGGCGGGTGGCGGGCCGCAGCCGCAGGACGATGGCGCCGGCCGCTCCGGCGAAGGCGATGAACGAGCTCAGCTCGCCCAGGGCGAACGACGACGAGCGATCGGTGGCGGTGGCGGTGGCGGTGGCGGTGAACCGGATCGTGTCCTCGGGTGCTTCGCCCAGGCTGCCGGCCGCCTCCGACAGCCAGTACGTCGCGGGCACCAGCACGATCAGCACCGCGATGACGCAGGTGGCGAGCCAGGCCTTGAGGCTGCCGCGCAGTGTCGCCACGGTCAGCCCGGCCACGGCGGCCGCCAGGAACAGGAACAACCAGCCGGCCGAGGTGGTGTTCGGGTCGGCGCCGTACGGACTGGTGAGCAGGGACCAGCCCATGCCGGCGAGCCCGCACACCAGGATCGCCAGCGCGGTGACTGTCAGCCGCAGGGTGGTGGTCACCGGGGCACGACAACGTTTCCGTCGGTCGTGGAGCGTGCCGTCACACGCTCGCCGATCGGTTCGCCCGCGGTGAGCAGGTCGAGAACGGCGTCGGCGCGGGCCACGAAACGGCGGCCGTCGTCCTCCAGGCGGCCGAGCACGATTCCCTCGCGGCGGCCGTCGCGCAAGTGTTTCACCGTGTACGTCTCGATGACGGCCGGGCCGTCGGCCGACAAAGCCTCGGCGGGCGCGGGCACAGCGTCCAGTTCGGCCTGGATCTGCTCGCTGCGGGACGGGCGGAAGGCGTACGGAATGGTGGTGTAGACGCCCGTCGAGTGTTTGCTCATGATGCCGCCGTTGGCCCCGACGAAGCCGTACGAGCCCGGAGCCGACCGCACCCGTCCGACCACCGAGGCGATGGCGTGCATCGAATAGTTGTTGCCCGGCCCGCCGAAGAACGGCAGCCCGCCGGTCACCGTGAGCCCGCGGGCGTCGTTCGTCGCGATTCCCAGGGCCTCGGCCACGATGAAAACCGGCGCCGCGTAACAGCTGTAGAGGTCGATCGCCGTCAGGTCCGAACTGGAAATCTCCGCGATCTCGAGAGCGTGCTGCGCCGCCCGGGCCGCGGCCGGTGAAGTGCCGTAGTCGGCCCGTTCCAGCAGATTCCGCTCCCGCAGATCGGCGTGCCCGGCCAGAAAGACCCAACTGCTTTCCGGTACGCCGAGCTGCCGTGCCTTCCCGGCCGACATCAGCAGAACGGCCGCACCCTGATTCACCTTCTCGCGCGCCACCACGTAGCGCGTGTACGGATCGGCGATCGGCCGGTTGGCGGCAGTGGGAGTCACCAGCGAAACGGCGTCGCGGAACACCGGCGCCGCCGCGTGCGGATTGGCCGCCGCCACTGCCGTGAACGGGGAGAACAGTTCTCCGATGGCCATCGCGTAGTCGTCCCGGGACACCTTCAGCCGGGCCCGCCGCGCGTTCTCGATGAGCGCGTACTGCGAGGGCGTGTCCGACAGCCCGTGCGCCACGTGGTGCATCGACACGATCCCGTCGAGCCCGTGCCCGCGCGCCTCGAGCGATCCGCCCGGGCGCTCGGTGAAATCGGGCGGCGAATCGGTCGTGGCCAGCGCCGTGATCGTCGAGATCGCCTCGGAGCCGAACAACAGCACCACGTCGGCCCGGCCGGCCGCGATCGCCGCCGCGAACTCGTTCACCAGATGCTGCGGCGCCTGCCCGCCACCGACCTCGAGCACCGCCCGCCGCGGCGTGGCCCCGAGCCGCCCGGCCACCGAACGCGGGAAGTTGTCGGAGCACCCCAGCGGCGGCACAGCCCACGGCAGCGAGATCTCGAACTGCGGCACACCGGCCACCGTGTCGACCGCCGACGCGTCCACGCCGGCGTCGGCCAGCGCCGCCCGCGCCGCATCGGCGGCCAGGTCGACCGGCGAGCGCGCCTGATACCCCGGCGAGTCGAGCCGCTCCGACACCTGACCCACGCCGACCAGCACCGGCGTGCGGGGATCGACCATCACAGACGCTCGGCGAGCTCGCGGATCCGCGCCGCGCAGTCGGCCGCCATCGTGCGGGTGATCTCGCCGGCCGGGCGGATGTCGCGGAACGACCCGACGACCTGCCCGACGAAGAACGACTCGAGCTGCAGCGCGCCCTCGTGCCCGGCCTCGGCCGCCGCGTCGATCCGCTGCCACGCCTCGTCGACGAGCATCGGCTGCAGGGGCAGCGGCAGCGGGGCCGGGCTGCCCGGCGCCGCCCACTCGTCGTGCCAGGCTGTCCGCAACTGGCGGGCCGGCTTTCCCGTACGGGTGGGTGAGCGCAACGTGTCGGCCGAGCTCGCGGCCAGGAACTTGTTCTTGATCGCCTGCACCGCGACGTCCTCGGCGCTCGAGAGCCAGACCGAGCCGCACCACACGCCGGACGCGCCCAGCGCGAGCGCCGCCGCCATCTGCCGCCCGTCCGCGATGCCGCCCGCGGCGAGCACCGGCCGCTCCCCGGCGATGTCGACGATCTCGGGGGTGAGCACCATCGTGGCGATCGTGCCGGTGTGCCCGCCGGCCTCGGTGCCCTGCGCGACCAGCACGTCGACGCCGGCCGCGATCTGCCGCTCGGCGTGCCGGGCCTGCCCGACCAGCGCCGCCGTCACGACCCCGAGCTCCTTGGCCCGGGCCACCAGCTCGGGCGGCGGGGTGCCGAGCGCGCTGGCGATCAGCGCGATGCGGTGCTTGAACGCGGTGTCGAGCAGCGCGATCGCGCCCGGCGTGGTCAGCGAGGCCGCGACCTGCTGATGGTCGACGGTCGGGGCGGGCGGGATGTCGTACTTCTCGAGCAGGCCGCGGACGAACGCGAAGTGCTCCTCGGGGATCTGGGCCCGCATGCTGGCGACCAGGTCGGCCGGGTCGCCGGGCACGAACTTCTCGGGGACCAGCAGGTCGACCCCGTACGGCTTGCCCTCGACCTGCTCCTCGATCCAAGTGAGCTGGGCGTCGAGCTCTTCGGGGCCGTAGACCGAGGCGGCGAGCACGCCGAAGCCGCCCGCGTTGGTGACCGCCGCGACCACGGCGGGGGATCGGTTGAAGCCGACAACGGGGTGCTCGACACCGAGCAGGTCGGTCAATGCCGTACGCATGGCGACACGTTACCCGGCGGTCACTTGCGCCAGGCGCCGGATCTCACTTCCCTGTTCCACGGCCATCTCGTTGGCCACCTCGCGCAGCTTCTCGTCGCTGCCGCCCTTGATGACGTCGGCCGCCATGCTGAGCGCGCCCCGGTGGTGGTCGGTCATCATCGTGGCGAACCTGGTGTCGAACGCGGCGCCGGTGCTGGCGGCCAGGGCGGCCATGTCGGCGTCGCTCTGCATGCCCGGCATCGACCCGTGATCATGCTTGGGGTCGTTCTCCGGCAGGTTTCGCTCCTTCAGCCACGTACGCAGGAAGGTGATCTCGAACGGCTGGGCGTCGCCGATCCGGTCGGCCAGCCCGCCGAGGCGCTCGTTGGCGGCGCGACCCGGGGCGAGCTTCGCCATCTCGATCGCCTGCTGGTGATGGACGATCATCATCTGGACGAACGTGGTGTCGATGGCGTTGTAGGTGGACCCGTCGGGCGCCTTGACCCTGTCGGAGTCGCTCACAACGGCCTCGTCGCCGGGCGCGCCCGGCAGCACGACCCGATGCGGCGGAGCCGCGCTGACACTCGGCCGGGGCGCGGCCGCCGACCCGTCGGAGCCCATGCGGGCCGCCACCGCCAAGGTCACGGCGCCCGCCAGGACGACCACAGCCGCGACGAGTGTCGATGTCCTGACCCGACCCACCGGTCCTCCCGTATCGATCATCAAAGATGTTTCCGGAACCGCCCGCGGCCACTACTGTAACGACAAAAGTGAATACGCATCGTGCGCCGCCACCTCGCCGCACGAAGCGTCCAGGGAGGGAGACCCATGAAGCACACTGCCCCACGAGGGCGGATGCTCAAGCGCCTGGCCGCTGTCAGTGCCTTCGCACTGATCACCGGTCTGCTGACAGCTCCGGGGAGCAGCGCGGCGCAGACGCCCGTCGGTGGCAACACGATACCGGGCATCGACGAGATCGTCAGCAGCCCGAACCTCAAGCAGGTCGCTCACCTCGACAAGTCCGGCCCGCTCACCGGCGCCAACACGGACTGGTCGTTCCAGGGCCGGTACGCGTACGGCGGCAACTACGACGGGTTCTACGTCTACGACGTCAAGAACCCCAAGGCGCCGACGGTGGCGGCCCAGGTGCTCTGCCCGGGCTCGCAGAACGACATCTCGATCAGCGGCAACCTGCTCTTCCTCGGCACCGACTCGCAGCGCACGAACGACACCTGCGTCAACTCCGCCTCCACGACCGCCGTGCCCGGTGAGCGCTGGGAAGGCATCAAGATCTTCGACATCAGCAACCCGCTGACGCCGAAATACCTGAAGTCCGTCAAGACCGACTGCGGTTCGCACACGCAGACGCTGGTCCCCGGCAAGCGCGGCGAGAAGAACGTCTACCTGTACATCTCGTCGTACAACCTGGCCGGCGTCGACCTGCCCAACTGCGCGCTGCCGCACGACAAGATCTCGATCGTCAAGGTGCCCGTGCGCAACCCGACGGCCGCGGCCGTGGTCGCCACGCCGGTCGTCTTCCCCGACGGCGGCTTCCCCGGCAGTGAGCGGGGCTCCGCCACGACGGGCTGCCACGACATCACCGTGTACGCCGAGAAGAACCTCGCCGCCGGCGCCTGCATGGGTGACGGCGTCCTGTTCGACATCTCGGACAGGGTCAAGCCCCGGATCATCAACACGGTCCGCGACGAGGTCAACTTCGCGTTCTGGCACTCGGCCACGTTCAACAACAGCGGCACCAAGGTGGTCTTCACCGACGAACTCGGCGGCGGCGGCGCGGCCACCTGCAACGCGACCGTCGGCCCCAACCGCGGCGCCGACGCCATCTACGACATCGTCGGCCACGGCAACAAGCGCAAGCTGGTCTTCCGCAGCTACTTCAAGATCCCGCGCTACAACGCCGACACCGAGGTCTGCGTGGCCCACAACGGCTCGCTGATCCCCGTCCCCGGCCGCGACATCATGGTCCAGGCCTGGTACCTCGGCGGCATCTCGGTCTGGGACTTCACCGACTCCCGCAAGCCCAAGGAGATCGCCTACTGGGAGCGCGGCCCGCTCTCCCTGAGCACTCTGACCGGCGGCGGCTCGTGGTCCGCCTACTGGTACAACGGCTACATCTACTCGAACGACATCACCAAGGGCGTCGACGTGCTCGAGCTCAAGGACTACCGCACGAACATCGCCAAGTTCTTCCGCACCGACACCTTCAACGCCCAGACGCAGGACAACTACCTGCGCTGGTAGCGGCTGACCCGGTGCCCGCCCGGCGTCATGCCGCGGCGGGCACCGGACTCCGCTGGTCAGGACCTGGCTCTCGGGGTTGATCAGACCTGCCCTTGATCACCTGACCGTTTCCGGCTCAGTAGCGGAACTTGTGCCGAGAGCTGCGCCGGTTCATCCGCGCCGGTAACTCGTCCAGGTTGCCGCCATGGCGCAGCTCGTTCGGCTCATGGCTCTGGGTGAAATCCCGCATCGTCACGACGAACCCCTGGACCAGGCGGTCCGCGCGCAGGTCGCGGTACGTGACCTCGACCAGCACCTGGCTCCTGTCGGCCCGCACCAGCGAGCAGAACACCACGCCGTCGCCCGAGCTGCGGAAGGCCTGACGCAGCTGGTGGCGATCGTCCGGATGCACCAGATCGTCGAGTGTGGCCAGCGGCGGAAGGTCGTCGGCGCCGAGCAGCTCGCGCAGCGACGGAGTGGCGTACCGGATGCGCTGGTCCTCGTCGATCACCACCATGATGTCCGCACTGTTCCGGATCACCGCGCGCAGATAGAGGTCACTGTCGCGGCGGCCGACCGCCTCCACCAGCGAGATGCGATCCAGCGCGAGCGCCGCCTGACCGGCCAGCACCTCGAGGGTGTCGCGGGTGGCGGTGAGGATGTCCCGGCGACCGACCAGGATCAGGGCGCCGCCGCCGGGACGGGCGACGGCGAGCGGTTCCAGCCAGAGCGGGCAGACGAGTGTGGCGTAGCCGTCGTCCTCGTTTTCGGCCCACCAGCTGCGGGTCGGTGGGCCGGCGCCGAGTCCGGGCACCGCTTCGAGCGTGGGCTGGCGGTCGTCGACGGCGAACACGGTGCTCCGGACGGCGTCCGGCGGCATGAGCTCGGCGATCGCGGCTCGGACGGCCTCGTCCACAGCGGCTGTGTCGGCGGCGGCGACCAGCGCGGCGCTCGCCTGCCGCAGGCCGCGCTCACGCGTCAGGGCCTGACCGTTCAGGGTCACCGAGTCGGTCAGCCGCGTGATGGTCAGGAGAAGAGTGATCGCGCCGGCCACGGCGATCACCACGCCGTCGCCGACCGTGCCGTTGATCGCCTCGATCAGCAGAACGACCGGCGGGGTCGCGACGGAGATGCCCAACAGCACCGCCCAGCGCATGCGCCACGAGCTCGCCCGTGGCGCCGCGGGCTCGGTGAGCCGCACCATCGACGGGTGCAGCGCGGCGGCGCCCCAGGACAGATAGAGCACCACGAACCCGGACTCGCTCAGCCGGCCCGGCCACAGCGGCTGCACGATGTCGCTGACCAGGACGCCCACCGCACCGACGACCAGCAGCGCGGCCGAGACGTTGCGGCCCACGGCGACCAGCACACGGACGACCACCGCCAGGAGCAGCAGGGCTCCGATGACGTACGCCCCGGAGATGTTCCCGATCCGGCCCGCATCGCCGATGACGAACACCCAGACCACCAGCAGCGCCGAGCACGCGAACGCGAGCAGGTCGATGAGCCGTGCCCGGTCGACGAGAATCGCACCGACGCGGGTCAGACGCAGCAGCGCCCAGGTGACCGGCACGAACATGACGTAGAAGAAGACAACGGCCGCAGCAGGCCGGTTCAAGGCCGTCAGCACGTCACCGGCGGTGCTCGCCACGATGGCCCCGGCGAGCAGCAGCCAGGGGCCGATCCGGGCCGGCCGGTGGCGACGGACCCCGTAGACGATGGCGGCCGCGCTACCGATTCCGAGCACGGCCCATTCGATGGCCCTCAGCACGCCTAACTACTACCAGCGGCGTCGCACTCGCGCCATGGGCCGACAGAGCGACCCGTCCCGGCCGACGACATGGTCGAGAGTCATGCACGGAAACGCCGGAGGCACTAGCGTGTGTGCCGTGGTGGCGGACGGCTCATGAGTCTAGAGAAGGTCATCTTCGGCTTCTTCGTGCTGCTGGCAGCCACCCTCAACTTCGGGTTCTTCATCGGCGACATCTCGAACGCGGCCCTGCACAACGAGTACGAGCTGTTCGCCGCCGTGGTGGTCAACCTGATCGCCACGGTGCTCAAGTTCGGCGACCGCACCCAGATCGGCGCCGTGCACCTGGCGACCAGCCTGGTGGCCGACCTCCAGCTCATCGCGGCCACGCTCACCTGGGTGTACGCCACGCAGATCTCCACCGCGGGCATGACGCCCGAGGCCACGGCCAGTGTGGTCTCGCTCTCGGGCGGGGCGCTGCTGGCCAATCTCGTGTCCGTCGCCCTGCTGGTGATCGAGACGACGACCTTCCAGCGGCGATGAAGCGGCCCGTCCCCCGCGGACGTTTCCACCGGCACACGGCCATCGCGCGCCCCGCCGAGAGCTCCCCCACCGTCTTCCTGGTGCTGCGCCGCATGCGGGCGCCCCTGATCGTGCTGATCCTCATCTTCGCGATCAGCGTCTTCGGCCTCACCCTGATCCCCGGGCAGGACGCCGAGGGCAACCCCGTACGCATGGGGTTCTTCGACGCCTTCTACTTCATGAGCTACACCGCCACCACCATCGGGTACGGCGAGATCCCGCACCCGTTCACCGGCGCTCAGCGGCTCTGGGTGACCGCCACGATCTACCTCACGGTGATCGGGTGGGCTTACGCCATCGGTTCGCTGCTGGCGACCCTGCGCGACCGGGCGTTCCGCGAGGCCCTCGCCCTGCGCCGCTTCACCGGCACCGTCAAGCGCCTGCGCGAACCGTTCCTGCTGGTCGTCGGGTACGGGCAGACCGGTCAGCTGCTCGGTCACGCGCTCGACTCGATGGGCCGCCGCCTGGTCGTCGTCGACAGCTCTCCCGAGCACATCGACACGCTCGACATCGACCCCTACTTCTCCGACATCCCGGGCCTGGTGGCCGACGCCCGCAATCCGCACACGCTGGGCGTCGCCGGCCTGGAGCACCCGGGCTGCGAGGGAGTCGTGGCGCTGACCGACGACGACGAGGTCAACCTGATCGTGGCCATGACGGTCGCGCTCGTGCGCCCGGGGCTGCCGGTGATCGCCCGCACCGTCTCGCCGGCGATCGAGCACCGCATGCGCGCGTTCGGCTCGCCGACGGTGGTCAACCCCTTCGACCGGTACGGGGATCATCTGCGCCTGGCGTTGCACGCGCCCTCGTCGTACCTGTTGTTGTCGTGGCTCATCCGCGAGGAGGGCGCCGAGATGCCCCAGCTCGGGCGCCCGCCGGGCAGCGGACGCTGGGTGGTCTGCGGTTTCGGGCGGTTCGGGCACAAGCTCACCGAGGACCTGCGCGCCGACGGCCTCGACGTGACGGTGATCGACCCGCACCCCGACGCCAAGCCCGGCCTGAGGATCATCGCGGGTGACGCGTCGGAGCCGTCGGCGCTGGCCGAGGCCGACCTGTCGACCGCGGCGGGCTTCGTGGCCGGCACCGACAACGACGCCACGAACCTGTCGCTGGTGGCCGCCGCCCGCACGGCGAACCCGTCCCTGTTCATCGGGGCGCGGCAGAACCGTCCGGCCAACGCCCCGCTGTTCGCCGCCATGGAGATCGACTGGCTGCTGGTGCCGAGCGAGATGGCCGCCCGCGAGATCTACGCCCGGTTGAGCACGCCCATGCTGTGGCGCTTCCTGCGGGAGATGCCCGAGTTGGGCGACGACTGGGCGGCCGACACGCTCGACCGCATGCGGGCCTACTGCGGCGCGCGGCTGGGCGCGCTGTGGAAGATGACGCTCTCCGAGCGGGACGCGCCGGCCCTGCAGCCGTGGCTGCGGTCGGGGGTGGCGCTCGGCGACCTGGTGCGCAGCCCGCGCGACCGCGACAAGCGGCTGGACACCGTCCCGCTGATGCTCGCGCGCGACGGCGGGACGGTGCTCGGCCCGGGTGACGACGTGCAGGTGCGGACGGGCGACGAGATCCTGTTCGTCGGCCGGCCCTACTCGCGGCGGGCGCTGGTCGACACGGTCACCAACCGGGTCGTGGCCGAATACGTGATCTCGGGTCGCGAGGTCCCGGCCGGCTGGGTGTGGCAACGCGTGACGGGAAAGATACCGACAGAGGTCGAAAGCGGCGATTCGCCGGGGCGTTCGTCGGACGATCCATAAGACAATCGGACATAATTCCCTCATGCAAGAGCACATGCACGTGCAGATGCCCTTGTGCAGCTGCACAGCACCGCGCAGGATGGACGCCAGCGTTCCACATACTGACGCGGCCGTGCGCCGCTCGGCCCCGCGAGGTGAGATGACCATCGACGACAGACCCGCGGGCACCATCTGGACCTTCGCCGAGGAGGACTACCGATACGGCATCGGCCCGTTGCGGCTCCGCATCGACCGGATCCTGGCCGGCGCCCCCGTCCACCAGGACGGTGATCTCTGGTACGAGGTCGAGGGCATCGAGGTGAGCGACCAGGGCCGCATCGTCGGTCCCCGCCGGGCCACGGTGCGCGCCTCTCGCCTGCCCACCGTGCGGCCTAGGTGACGAAGACGGCCACTTCGTCGTGGGTGACCCGCTCGTCCCAGCGGGTCAGCACCGTGCGCGCTTCCTCGGCCACCACGGCGAATCCGTAGTCGTCGCCCGCGAACGACCGGATCGCGTCGATGTCGGCGAAGAACGTGATCGACGTGAAGCGCACGTCGTCGCCGGCCTGATGCCGCAGCAGCCGGGCGCCCCGGAAACCCTCGATGCCCCGCAACTCGGTGGCCACCACCGTCGCGTAGTGCCGCTGATAGTCGTCGGCCTCCGACGCCTTGGTCCAACCCCGCCAGGTCCGCGCGATCATGCCGTCGCCCCTCGTCGGTCCGTCCGAGACCTCAGCATGCCGGAGTTACGAGGCGCAGGCCACCACGGACGGGCGGCGCAGGCGGCGAGCCAGGATCGGGACGACGCCGAGGCAGGTGGCGCCGATCGCGGTGAGCAGCAGGCCCAGGCCACCGGTGGCATCGGCGCCCGCGGTCAGCAGGCCGACGCCGGCGAACGCGCCGACCCACAGCGCGGTGCCGAGGCCCGACCACAGGACGAAGCGCCCGAACGGCATGCGCACCACGCCCGCCACGATCGGGACGACCGCGTGCACGACCGCGACGAAGCGCACTGCCACCAGGGCCGATGCGCCCCGGTCGCGCAGGTAGTTCTCGGCGCGGTCGAAGCGGGCAGCGCCGATGCGGCGGCCCAGCCGGGTCGTGCGCAGCCGGGGCCCGAAGGCCCGGCCCACCGCGTACCCGGCCATCTGCCCGGCCAGAGCACCCGCCGTGCCCACCGCGAGAACGGCGACGAAACCGAGCGGCCCGTCGGGCAACGACCCGGCCAGCATGACCACCGACTCGCCCGGCACCAGCAAGCCGGCCAGGAACGTCATCTCGATGGCGGCGGACAGGAACGTGAAGCCGAGGATCATCCACCGGTCGAGCGTGGACAACCAGTCGACGAAGGCGGCGGCGGTGTTCATCACGTCGGCGAGCATGGGATCAGCCTTCCAATCCCATGCTCGCCGGGCCATCGGGCCATACCCGGAGATCACCCTGAGAATGCTCAGGGCTGCACCACCGGGGTTGTCAGGACCCCGGCCGAGGGACGGACGCCGACCGCACGCGGCGCCGGACGCCAGGCCGCGCGGTCGAAGACCACCAGGGCGACCGCGACCGTCATCCACGCGTAGAAGCCGAGAGTCAGCACGTCGTCGACGTCCTGGCCCTCGTACCCGAAGGTGCCGGGAACGATCGTGCCCTGGATCACGTGGAAGAGCATGACCAGCAGCACGCTGCCGTTGGCCCGGCGGAACAGCCAGCAGTAGACGAAGGTGATCACGAACGTGGTCAGCAGACCCACCCAGCCGACCTTGTTGCCCTGGGTCACGAAGACCAGCGGCAGGTGCCAGACCGCCGCGACCAGGCCGAGCACGGCAGCCGACAGCAGCGGCGCGTGGCGGGCGTCCAGCCGGGGCAGGGCGAAACCGCGCCATCCGGGCTCCTCGCCGAGCGGTCCGTCGAGCGGGTTGATCCAGCGCAGCGCGAACAGGATCGCCAGGTCGGCCCAGGCGAACTGCCAGGACGCGCCGCCGTGCAGGCCCACCGTGCCGAAGATGACGACCAGGGGCAGACCGATGGCGGCCACGTAGCAGTACCACGGAACACGCCAGCGGATCAGGCGACTGCCCAGGTCGCGCAGGGTGCCGGTCACCGCGCCGACGATCACGGCGGCGACCAGGGGCGCGCACGGCAGCAGGGCGGTGCCCTCGATGCCGAACGGCCAGGGCGACCAGCCGATCACGAACGCCAGGACGAAGAAGGTGATCAGGGGGTGGCGGCGGATCGCCGCGGCAAGTGCTGTCATGCCGTTCACGGTCGTCCGGTCCGGGCGCCGGCGGCACCGTGCCTGCCCGCTGTCCACAGGCCGGTTTTCTGGCATGTTCCTTCCGGGGCTGACCGGCCTATCCTGCTGGCATCGACGAGCGCGCGGTTCCCAGCCGTACGCTGCGGTGGAGCCTGGCGGCAGCCGGCCTCGCCGCGGCGGTCGTCTCGCTGGCCCTCGCCCGCCCCAGCGGCCAGCTCGGGCCGGCCGCCCTGTTCGTGTGGATCCTTCTGGCGTACGTCTTCTGCGGTCTGCTCGCCTGGAGCCGACGGCCCGAGAGCGGGTTCGGGCGGCTCATGGTCGTGGTCGGTTTCGGGGCGGCACTGTCCAATCTGGCCCGTTCCTCCGATCCGCTGCTGTTCACGGTCGGGCAGGCGGTCGATCTGCTCGTCGTGGCGCTGTTCCTGCACGTGTTCCTGGCCTTCCCGAGCGGCCGGCTCGGGGGCCCGGCCCGTGTGCTGGTCGGGGTGGCGTACGCGGTCTCGATCGGTCTGCAGTTGACGGTCATGCTGCTGGGCGCCTTCGGCGAGGCGAATCTGCTCGCGGTGACCGACGCGCCGGGGCTCGTCGACGTGCTGCACGGGATCGAACTGATCACCCTGAGCGGGCTGCTGCTGGCCGGGGTGGGGCTTCTGGGCGTACGGCTGAGACGTGAGCGACGGGCCGTGCGGTGGCTCGTCGGCTCGTTCGCGCTGGGTCTGGTCGCGCTCGCCGTGCTGCTGGCCATGGGCGCGTTCGCCGTCAGCGGGTTCGCGCTGGTGCAGCGGCTGACGCTGGGCGTGCTCGGGCTGGCGCCGGTGGCGTTCCTGATCGGGCTGCTCGACGCGCGGCTCGCCCGGGCCTCGGTGGGCGATCTGGTGGTCGAACTGCGGGCCGAGCCCGACGATCTGACGCCCGCGCTGACCCGGGCCCTGCGCGACCCGACCGCCGCGCTCTTCTACTGGCTGCCGCAATACCGCAACTGGGTCGATCACGACGGCTCCCCCGCCACGCCGCCGCCGTCGGTGACGATGATCCTGCGCGACGGCGAGCCGGTGGCCGCGCTCGCCCACCACCCGGCGGTCGAGCCCGACCTTCTGCAGGCCGTGGTGGCGGCGGTCGAGATGGTCATCGACAACGGCCGGTTGCGGGCCGAGCTGCGGGCGCGGCTGGCCAAGGTGCGCGCGTCCCGGGCCCGGGTGCTCGAGGCGGGCCGCACGGAACGCCGACGGCTCGAACGCGACCTGCACGACGGCGCCCAGCAGCGGCTGGTCGGGCTGTCGCTGCGGCTCGGCCTGCTCGAGGCGCACCTCGACGGCGACCCGGCGGTCCGGCAGGCGCTGTCCGAGGCCCGGGCCGAGGTCGTGACCTCGCTGTCCGAGCTGCGCGACCTCGCGCACGGGCTCTACCCCGCCGTCCTGAGCGGGCACGGGCTGGCGGTGGCCCTCGAGTCGGTGGCCGCGCTGTCCGCCGTGCCGGTGCGGCTCAGCATCACTGTGGACGGTCGCCTGCCGGAACCGGTCGAGGTGGCCGCCTACTACGTGGTGTGCGAGAGCCTCACCAACGTGGGCCGGCACGCGGCCGCGTCCGGCGCGTCGGTCGAGGTCGGCCCGGCCGGGAAGGTGCTGGTGGTCGAGATCGCCGACGACGGGGTGGGCGGGGCCGACACCACGCGCGGCAGCGGGCTGCGCGGGCTGGCCGACCGGGTCGAGGCGCTCGGCGGCACGCTGCGGGTGTGGAGCCCCGACGGCGGCGGCACCCGGGTGCGGGCGGAGGTGCCGTGCGGGTAGCGATCGCGAAAAACAGCGTGCTGCTGCGCGAGGGGCTGGCCCGGCTGCTGGCCGACGCGGGCTTCGAGGTGGTGGCCCGCTGCGGCGACGCCTCCGCGCTGCTCGGCGCGGTGGCCACCCTCGCGCCCGAGGTCGCGGTGGTCGACATCCGGATGCCGCCGACCCACACCGACGAGGGGCTGCGGGCCGCCGTGAAGATCCGCGCCGACCACCCCGGCACGGCCGTCCTGCTGCTCTCCCAGCACGTCGAGCCCGCGCTGGCCATGACCCTGTTCGCCGGTTCCGCGGCCGGCGCCGGCTACCTGCTGAAAGACCGGATCAGCGACGTCGCGGAGTTCCTCTCGGCCGTACGCCGGGTCGCCGCGGGCGGCACCGCGGTCGACCCGGTCATCGTCTCCTCGCTGGTCGCCCGGCGGCGGCCGGACGACCCGCTGGCCGTGCTCACCCCGCGGGAGCGGGGGGTGCTCGAGCTCATGGCGAGCGGGCATTCCAACCAGGGCATCGCCGACAAGCTCTACCTGACGCTGCGGGCCGTCGAGAAGTACGTGTCGAGCGTCTTCGGCAAGCTGGGCCTGCCCGCCACCGGCGGCGAGTCGCGGCGGGTGCTGGCCGTGCTGCTGTTCCTGCGGCCGGAAAGTGACCGCAATCGCGGCTAACGTCGGCTCCATGCTGTCCTGGCCCGCTGTCATCGCCCGCCGCGTCGAGCGCAACCACCTGGCGTCACCCGGAAGCGACCCGGCCGGCGTCGTCGCGGCGATGTGCGGAGCGCACGCGCAGATCCTGTCCGCGGCCGAGATCTCGGTGGCGATGCGGCTGCCGGGGGCCACGCGGGGTGACGTGCGCCAGGCGCTGTGGACGGACCGGTCGCTGGTCAAGACGTTCGGCCCGCGCGGCACGGTGCACCTGCTGCCCGCCCGCGACCTGGGGTTGTGGACGGGGGCGCTCGCGGCGCTGCCACACTCCTCGCCGTTCGCGGCGGACGTACGGATGACGCCGGAGCAGAACGGCCGGGTCGTGTCGGCTCTCGACGAGACGTTGCGTGCGGCGGAGGGCGGTCTCACCATGGACGAGCTGTCGGCCGAGGTGGCGGCGCGGGCCGGCCCGTGGGCCGGCGACCTGGTCATGCCCGCGTTCCAGACCATGTGGCCGCGGTGGCGCACGATCGTCGGCTCGCCGCTGACCCAGGGAGTGTTGTGTTTCGGGCCGCAGCGGGGGCGCAACGTCACCTACACCAGTCCCACGGTGTGGACGCCCTCGTTCGAGCCGTGGGAGCCGATGGCCGCGCTGCGGGAGGTCGTCCGGCGCTACCTGCGGTCGTACGGCCCGGCGACGCCGGCGCAGGTCGCGCGGTGGCTGGCCGCTCCCCCGCGCTTCATCGCGGACGTGTTCTCGTCGCTCGAGCTGCAACCGGTGACGATCGACGGCGACGAGACCATGCTGCTGGCCGGGGACGACGCCTTCGGAGCATCCGTGCCGGCGGGCGTCCGGCTGCTGCCCTACTTCGACGCGTACGGCGTGGGAGCGCGCCCCCGGGCCGTGACCTTTCCGGGCCGGGCCTTCGAGCGGGCGCTCGCCCGCGGCCAGGCCGGCAACTATCCGGTGCTGCTGATCGACGGGCGAGCCGCCGGTGTCTGGCACCATCGGCTCTCGGGCCGTCGCGTGCAGGTCACCGTCGAGCCCTTGGAACCACTGCCGAGGCGACGGTTGAGCGCGCTGGAGACCGAGGTCGAGCGGCTCGGGCACATCCTCGGCGCGACGCCCACCCTCACCGTCGGCGAGGTGAAGGTGGGGCCGCACGCCTGAGGTCCGTCAGCCGGCGACCGGGATCACCTCGGGTTGCGGCTCCAGGGCGGCAGTCGTCTCGGTGGACTCGGACGGGATCGAGGCGATGCCGGCCAGGATGAGGGCGCCGCCCAGGATCTGCAGCAGGGTCAGGGACTCGCCCAGCACCAGCCAGGCGAAGATCGAGGCGAAGACGACCTCGAGCAGGCCCAGGAACGACGCCAGGCGGGAGCCCAGGCGGGCCGATCCGGCGATCCCCGTGGCGTACGCGATGGCCGTGCCCGCGATGGCCACGACAGCCAGCGGAACCCACCAGGGTGCGGAGCCGCCGAGCAGCGCCACGTCGCCGCCGACCGTCTCCAGCGGCAGGGCGCCGGTCAGGCCGATCAGGCCCAGCGCCAGGCCGCCGAGCAGCAGACCGGCCCCGGCCAGCGCCACCGGTGGCAAGCCGTCGGCGGGGCGGGCGGCGACCACGAAGTACACGGCACAGCCGACGGCGGCGGCGAAGGCGAGGGCCAGGCCCAGCGGGTCGACCGCTTGCAACGCGCCCGGGCCGATGACCAGCACCAGTCCGCCGATGGCGAGCACCGAACCGAGCAGGACCGCCGGCCGGGGCATCCGCCGGGTTGTCGCCCAGGCCCAGAGCACCAGCAGCAGCGGGGCCAGGTATTCGATGAGCAGGGCGGTCGAGACGGGGATGCGGGAGATCGCGGCGAAGTAGGCGAGCTGGGTGAACGCGACGGCGATCAGGCCCATGCCGAGGACGCGCCAGCGTGCGCGCCACAGGGCCGGCCAGCGGCCGCGCAGCGCGAACAGGACGATGGGCAGGAGGACGACGCTGCCGGCGAGGGCGCGTACGGTGACGGCGGCGGCCGGGGACCAGCCGGCCTCGAGAAGCGGCTTGATGAACGCGCCGGACGTGCCGAACGACACTGCGGACAGAACCATCGCAGCCACGCCGAGGTGCTGGGGCTTCACTTCCGCCTCCGATCACGCGTTGCTGGCATGGGCCGAGCGATGCTGTCATGAGCTAAATTGCGTATACCCCTGACGCTAGGCTCGACTCAGTGAGGAGTCAAATTGCTTTTTGCCCCTGACACGGAGGAATCGCTCAACTTCGTGGTGGCGCTGGCCAACACGACACCGGGCAGCTCCCGGAGCGGCGAGGACGAGCTGGCCACCGTCGAGCAGCTCGCCACGCTGCTGACCCGGTTCACGTACACGGGCCGCATCGACCATGACGAGGCCGAGCTGGACGAGGTGCGCGAGACCCGTACGCTGCTCCGGTCGGTCTGGGGTCTGGACCGCGACGACGCGGTCGAGGTCGTCAACCGCATGCTGCGCGACGCCAAGGCCCTGCCGTTTCTCACCCGGCACGACGGGCTCGACTGGCACATGCACGCCACCTCGCCCGACGCGCCGCTGGCCGAGCGGATCCGGGCCGAGGTCGCGCTGGCGTTCACCGACGTGATCCGCATGAACGAGATGAGCCGCCTGCGCATCTGCGGAGCCGACGACTGCGACGGCCTGGTGCTCGACCTGTCCCGCAACGGCTCGAAACGCTTCTGCACCGTCCGCTGCGGCAACCGGATGAACATGATCGCCTTCCGCGAACGCAAAGCCGGCGCCTGACCCGTCCACGCCTACCGCCACGGCACGCCCGCGCTCTGAGCCGACGTCGCGGCACGCGGTTCCAGGTCGGCGTCGCGGCACGCGCGCTTCGGGTCGGCGTCGGTGGACTGCAGGCGCGTTTCGGGTCGGCGTCGGTGGGCGGCACGCGCGTTTCGGGTCGGCGTCGGTGGGCGGCAGGCGCTAGGGTCGGCTCATGATGCTGCGGGAGCTCATCGGCCGGGTGTTGCGGCGCACGCGATTGGCGCAGCGCCGCACGTTGCGCGAGGTGGCCGACGCCGTCGGCATGTCGATCGGCCATCTCTCCGAGGTCGAGCGCGGCCGCAAGGAACCGTCGTCCGAGATGCTCGCGGCCATCTGCCGGGCGCTCGGCATCTCGATGACCGACCTGCTGGCCGCCGTCCTCCGCGACCTCCAGCCGCGCATGCACCGCTTCGAGGTCGCCGCGCAGCAGCACCCCGCCGCCGGCCGAGTGCGTGCCCGGCGCATCGACTTCGAACTCGCCGCCTGAGGTTCCCGCGCCCCCACGCCGACAAGCGCGGCAAAGCCGGCGCCCGGCCCCGCTGCGACTTGCGGGCGACCCTGGCGTAGCCGTCGCTCCCACTACGGCCTGGGCGCAGTCGCCAACCTCATTACGGCCCGCGCGCGACCTCGGCGCAGCACCACTACTACGGCTTGCGCGCGACCCCGGCGTAGCCGTCGACGGTCACCTTGTCGTCGGTGGCCGGGCGCCACTCGGGGATCGGGACGATGCCGGGCTCGACCAGCTCCAGGCCGTCGAAGAACGAGGTGAAGTCGGCAACTTCCCGCAGGTGGTAGGGCACGGCGCCGCTCTCGTTGTACTGCCGGTGCGACTCGATGACCCGCTCGCTGGTGGCCGTGCCGTCCGACATCGTGAGGTAGCTGCCGGGCGGCAGCTCCGCGACCAGCCCCCGCACGATGGCCCGCGCCTCGGCCGGGTCTTGGACGTGCCCCATCACGCCGAGCAGCATGAGCGCGACCGGCTGCGAGAAGTCGAGCGTCCGCTTCGCTTCCTCGATGACGCCCGCCGCGTCCTTCAAGTTCTTGTCGATGTACGTCGTGACGCCCTCGGCCGTGCTCGTCAGCAGCGCCCGGGCATGGCTGAGGACGAGCGGGTCGTTGTCCACATAGACGATCTTGGCGTCGGGCGCGACACGCTGCGCGACCTCATGGGTGTTGTCGACCGTCGGCAGACCGGTGCCGACGTCGAGAAACTGGCGGATGCCCCGCTCGGCCGCGAGGAATGTGACCGCGCGGCCCAGGAACGCCCGGGTCTGCCGGGCCGCGTCGACGATCTCGGGGAACACGGCCTTGACCTGCTCACCGACCGCGCGGTCGGGCCCGAAATTATCCTTGCCGCCCAGCCAGTAGTTCCAGACGCGGGCGGAGTGCGGCAACTCGACGTTCAGCTTCGTCGACAGATCGTCAGTCACGGCTGCAGTGTCCCGAACGGACAGTCCGCTCCGCAACCCGCGGAACCACGAGTCCCGAGTCGTACGCGGTGATCACCAGCTGGGCCCGATCGCGCGCCCGCAGCTTGGCCAGCAGGTGGGTCAGATGGGTCTTGACGGTCTTCACGGAGATCATCAGCGTGGTCGCTATCTCGTCGTTCGACTGCCCCCGCCCGACCAGCGTGAGCACGTCGACCTCGCGGCCGGTGAGGCCGCCCAGCGACGTGCGGCGCGGCGACGGGTTCGGCGCGGACGTGAAGTGGTGGACCAGCCGGGTAAGGATGGACGGCGCGAACAGCGACTCGCCGCGGTGGGTGCGGCGGACGGCCTCGAGCAGGTCTTCCGGCCGGGCGTCCTTGAGCAGGAAGCCGGACGCGCCGGCGCGCAGGGCCTCGTGCACGTACTCGTCGAGCTCGAACATGCTCAGCACGAGCACGCGCGCCCGGTCGAGCGCGGGGTCGGCACAGATGCGGCGGGTCGCTTCGAGGCCGTCGACCCGGGGCATCCGCACATCCATGAGGATCACATCGGGCCGGGTGGCCCGCGCCTCCCGCTGCGCCTCGACGCCGTCACCGGCCTGCCCGACGACCTCGAGATCCGGTTCCTTGTCGATGATCATCGCGAGGCTGCGGCGGAGCAGCGGCTGATCGTCGACGAGCAGGACGCGGACGGCGGTCACGGGGCGACCGCCTCGTCCGGAATGCGGGCGGTGAGCTGAAAACCGCCGCCATTCTCGCGGGCGGCCAGCGTGCCGCCCAGCGCGGTGATCCGCTCGTGCAGGCCCAGCAGCCCGTGCCCGGCGCCCGGCGCGTGCGACCAGCCCGGAGCGGGCCCGTTGTCGGCCACCGAGACCACCAGCACCTCAAGGTCGCGACGGACGACGACACGGACATCGGTGGGGCCGGCATGCCGGGCCGTGTTGCTCAGGGCTTCGCGCACGGTCTGGCAGATGGCCAGCTGCACGCCGGGTGACACCTCGCCGAGTTCGGTCACTGTCAGTTCGGGGCGGACACCGGCGTTCCGAGCCGCTCGGACAATCGCCGGCAACACGCTGAGGTCGTCGACCGGGGCCCGCGGGGCCACCGCGAACTGCCGCACCTCCCAGCCGGGCCGCCGCGCCTCCCGCTCGGACTGCGGCACGGCCCGGCCGTTCTGCGGCATCTTCCGGTCGGACGGCGGCATGTCGTGGCCGGGCTGCGGTGCGCTGGACTCGCGCAGAACCGTGAGCATGCGCCGCAGTTCGGCGGTGGCGCCGCGGCTCGCCTGTTCGATGTCGGTGAGGGCGTCGGCGACCTCGGGCGGCTTGTCGAGGTGACGGGTCGAGGCCGCGCGCACGGTGATCAGCCCGAGCCCGTGCGACACGATGTCGTGCAGGTCGCGGGCAATCTTGAGGCGTTCCGACTGGACGGCCTCGGCGGCGGCCCACTCGGTGAGCCGCTGCTCGTAGGCCCGGCGGTCGGCCCGCCACCGCAGCACGGCCCAGACCGCGGCGGTCACCGCCCCGGCCACGAACAGCGCCGGGATGACGGTCGCCGACCGGCCCTCGACGCCGCCGGTCACCATCGCCACGGCCGTGACCACGCCGACCGTCACCAGCACCGGGATGGCCCGGGATCGCCTTTCGGGACGACGGTTCGCGCTCATGCCGCCGACTGTAGTTCTCAGACCCTGGTCCGAGAGGCCGCCAAAGTTCTGACCGTGGTCCGACGACATCGCCGGCGCCCTCCCGTTGACTTTCCCGCATGATTTCCATCGACCGGGTGAGCCGCCCCGGCATCCTGCACGAGGTGTCCTTCGAGGCCCGCCCCGGCCGCGTCACCGGCTTCCTCGGCCCCAACGGCGCCGGCAAGACGTCGACCGTGCGCATCCTGCTCGGGCTCGACCGGCCCGCGACGGGCACGGCGACGATCAATTCCCAGCCGTACGCGTCCTTGCCGCGCCCTCTGACGGTCGTCGGCGCGCTACTCGACGGCAGCGGCGCTCATCGCGCCCGCACGGCGCGGGCCCATCTGCGCTGGCTGGCCGCGAGCAACGCGCTGCCGCGAGCAAGGGTCGACGAGGTGCTCGAAGCGGTCGGCCTCACCGCGGCGGCCGGCAAACGGGCCGGCCGGTTCTCCCTCGGCATGAGCCGCCGTCTCGGCCTGGCCGCGGCCCTGCTCGGCGACCCGCCGGTGCTGGTGCTCGACGAGCCGTTCAACGGCCTCGACCCGGCGGGAATCCAGTGGATGCGCGCGCTTTTGAGCCGATGCGCCGCCGAGGGACGCACGGTGCTGCTCTCCAGTCATCTGCTCGACTTCCCGGTCGACGACGTGGTCGTGATCGATCACGGCCGGGTGGTCGCCCGCGGCACGCCGGCCGAGGTCCGGGGCGACCACGACTCGCTGGAAGACGCGTTCCTCTCCCTGACGGGCGCAGCCACGTGGTGAGGGCAGAGTTGTCCAAGCTGCTCGGCCTGCCGACTGCCTGGGTCGGCCTGGCGCTGGGGCTGGTCGCCGCGCCCGCGCTGGTCTTCGTCAACACCCCCGGTCTGCGCCGGGCGCTCGAGTCCGAGCGGATCGCCGACCTGGGCTACGAGAACCTCGGCATCGGCCTGCTCGGCGCGCTGATCCTCGGCGTGGTGGCAGTGAGCAGCGAATACACGTCCACCGGGGACGACTCGCCCGGCGCCCACCAGATGACGGCGACGCTCCTGGCCATGCCCCGGCGCTCCCGCCTGCTGGTCGCCAAGGGCGTGGCCCTGTCCCTCGTCGTGGCGGTCCAGGGCACGCTGACCGCCTCCGCCACCATGGTGCTGACTCAGGTCATGCTGCCCGACTACGCGCCGCCGTTCGCGCCGGCCCGCATAGCAGCGGCCGTCCTCTACTGGACCCTGCTGGGCCTCCTGGCCTTCGCGACAACCCTGATCTTCCGAAACGGCATCATCACACTGACCGTCTTCATCGTGAACAGCTCGGTGGTCTCGGTCTCCTACCTGTTGACCAAGCTGACTCCCTGGGCGGCCTACCTGCCCGACATCGTCGGCGCTCACATGTTCCTCCGCAGCATGCCCGGTGAGACCCACATCCCGCCGGTGACCGCCGGCCTGGTGATGACGGCCTGGGTGGCTGCTTTCCTGGTCGCCGCCGGCTTTTTCTTCACCCGGCGGTCCGCATGACCGTCGCATCGTCGCCCAGCTCCTCCGCCGGCCCCACCCGCGCCCATCCGCCCGCCCGCTTCGCAGCCATGGCCGGGCTGGGAAACGCCGTCCACGCCGAGTTGCGCAAGCTCGGGACGCTGCCGTCGCTGCGGTGGGCCGCCGGGCTCACCTGGGCCGCCACGGTGGTGCTGGCGCTGGCGGCCCATCGGGCGGCGCCGGGGACGGATCCGATCCGGACGGCGCTGCGGTGGACGCAGGCCGGGTTCCTGGTCTTCGGCGTCCTGGCCGCGACGCACGAGTACGAGTCGGGTGGTCAGATCAGGGCGACGTTGCTCGCTGTCCCCCGGCGCTTCGGCCTCGCCGCCGCCAAGGCCATCGCGCTCGTGGCTGTCGTCGCCGTCCTCGCCGCCCCAGCCGGGACGCCGTATCTGGTCAGCGTGGCTCTCGCCGGCGCCGGGCTGGGTGGGATTCTGCGCAACGCGGTGGCCGCCGTCGCGGCCGGGCTGATCCTCTATCTCATCCTCTGCCCGGTGATGCTGGGTCGTTTCCCCTCGAGCGCGGCGTGGCTGCCCGACACCGCGCTGCTCGAGCTGGGGCGCGGGGCGGCTGCTGCCGTCCTCTGGCCGGTGGCGCTGCTTGTCGCAGCCGCCGTGAGTCTCCGACGGCGGAACGCATGAGGTACGACGTTCGCCCTCCACAAACGCGCCTGACTCCCCCTTCGACCTGCCCCCGGCAGTTCGGGGACAGCGCGGCGATGAGTTTCGGTCGCCGGCCCGGTCCAAACGGCATGACGACGACCTTCCGCCCCGGCGAGCCGGGCTACGACGAGTTCCGCCGGCCACTCAACCCCGCGCTCGACCCGCGACCCGCGGTCGTGGTGCGCGGCCACAGCACGGCCGACGTTCAGGCGGCCGTCCGTCTCGCCCGCGAACAGCGGCTGCCCTTCGCTGTCCAGGCCACCGGCCACGGCACGCACGTCGCCCACGACGGGGCGCTGCTGCTCAACACCGGCGCGATGACCTCCGTCCTCGTCGACCCGGACCGCCGCGTCGCGCGCGTCGCACCCGGCGCCCGCTGGCGAGACGTCCTGAAGGCGGCAGCGCCGTTCGGCCTGGCCCCGCTCTCCGGCTCGTCGCCGGACGTCGGCGTCACCGGCTACACCCTGGGCGGCGGCCTGGGCTGGCTGGCCCGGGCGTACGGCCTGGCCGCCGACAGCGTGCTCCGCGCGCAGGTGGTCACGGCCGACGGAGTCCTGCGCACGGCCACCCCCGACCTCCTGTGGGCGCTGCGCGGCGGCGGCGGCTCGTTCGGCGTGGTCACCGCGCTCGAGTTCCGCCTGCACCCCGTATCGACCGTCTACGCCGGCGCCGTCACCTTCGACCGCACCCGGGCGGCCGACGTGCTGACCTTCTATCGCCACTGGATCGACAGCATCCCGGACGAACTGAGCACCGCCGTCGTGCTGACCCGCGACAACACCCTGACCATCAAGTCCCTGTACGCCGGCGACCCCACCGAAGGCCGCCGCCTGCTCGCCCCGCTGCTGGCCCAGGCCGGTCCGGTCCGCTCCGGCACGATGAGCGCCCTCCCCTACGCCGAGGCGGCCATGGGCGGCACCTCCGCCCGCACCTTCGACCAGGTCTCCACACTGGACGACAGCCTGATCGCCGCCCTGATCACCGAACCCGACACCACCGTCGAGATCCGCCACTGGGCCGGCCGCACAAGCCAGGACACCGGCCCCGCCGCCCACCGCGCCCACCCGCTCTCCGTGATCCTCGACCGCGTCCCCACCCCCATGACAGCCGCGGCCCTGGCCGCGTCCGGGCACGGCACCAGCTTCCTGAACTTCCTCGCCGACCCGACCCGCACGGCCACCGCCTTCACCCCGGCGAACTGGGCCACCCTGCGCCGGATCAAGGCCACCTACGACCCCACCAACTTCTTCACCACCGGCCACGCCATCCCCCCGGCAACCCTCGCCGCGACGGCCTGACCGTCCATCCGCCTCGACAAGATGCAGTCGCGGCCGGGCGGTGCCGTGCGCCACCACGGGTAAACCGTCCTAGGATCCTTGCCTGGTCGCCGTCTGGGCTTGCCGGCCCGCCTCGCCGTTCCTAGTGTGAACGTACTGGTTCGTACAAAGGAGGTCCGATGCGGACGAGTATTGCCACCGTCTGCCTCTCCGGGACGCTCGAGGATCGCCTGGACGCCGCGGCCGGCGCCGGGTTCGATGGTGTCGAGATCTTCGAGAACGACCTCGTCGCCTCGGTCAGCTCACCCGAGGCGATCCGGCAGCGGGTGGCCGATCTCGGGCTCAGGATCGACCTCTACCAGCCGTTCCGCGATGCCGAGGGCGCTCCGCCGGAGCGGTTCGCCACCGTCGAGCGGCGGTTCCGGGCCAAGCTCGACCTGATGGCGCGGCTCGGGGCCGACACCGTTCTCATCTGCTCGTCCGTCGCGCCCGACACCGTCGACGACGACGCGCTCGCAGCGGCCCAGCTGCGACGGCTGGCCGAGATGGCGGACGAGCGCGGCATGCGGATCGCCTACGAGGCGCTGGCCTGGGGGCGGTTCGTCTCGACGTGGGAGCACTCGTGGGAGATCGTGCGGCACGCGGAGCACCCCGCGCTCGGCCTCTGCCTGGACAGCTTCCACGTTCTCTCGCGTACCGACGCGTACGGGAAGATCGCCGGCCTGCCCGGCGACCGCATCTTCTTCCTGCAGCTGGCCGACGCGCCCCGCCTCGACATGGACGTGCTGCAGTGGAGCCGCCACCACCGCCTCTTCCCGCTGCAGGGCCGGCTCGATCTCGCCGGCTTCACCCAGTCGGTGCTCGACGCCGGGTACCGCGGCCCGCTGTCGCTGGAGGTCTTCAACGACGTCTTCCGCCAGGCCGACCCCCATCGCACGGCCGTCGACGCCCGCCGCTCCCTGATCGCCCTGGCCGGCACCCTCACGCGTCCAGCCGGACCGAGCGAAACTCGTCCAGCCGGATCACGCGAAACCCGTCCAGCCGGACCATGCGAAACGCTCACCCCGGCGCCCGCCCTCGACGGCATCGCGTTCGTGGAGCTCGGCGTCGACGCGGAGACCGGACCCGAGCTCGACAACCTGCTACGGGCGCTGGGTTTCGCGCACACCGGGCAGCACCGGTCCAAGGCTGTCCAGCTGTGGGAGCAGGGCTCCGCCCGGATCCTGCTCAACTCGGGAGCGCCTCGCCCGGCCGAGGGCGAAGCCGCGATCCGCGCGTTCGCGCTCGAGAGCACCGACCCGGCCGCCTCGGCAAGGCGAGCCGCCGAGCTGCTCGCCGAGCCCCTCCCCCGCCGCCGGCGACAGAGCGAGGCGGACCTGACTGCCGTGTCCGCGCCGGACGGCACCGAGATCTTCTTCTGCCGGGGCGACTACTGGCTGGACGACTTCCTGCCGACGGGCGAGACCCGTACGCGGGAAACCGGAATCACCGCCATCGACCACCTCTCGCTGGCCCAGCCGTTCGACCGCTACGACGAAGCGGCCCTGTTCTACCGCAGCGTCCTCGGCCTGACCGATGACGAGGCGGGCGAGTTCGCGGCCCCGTTCGGCCTGGTCCGCACGCTGGCCGTCCGCAACGCCAACCGCCGGGTCCGCCTGGCGCTCAGTGTGCCGCTGCTGCGCCGCGGCGACTGGGCCCCCGCCGTCCCCCACCCGCAGAGCCTCACCCTGCTCACCGACGACCTGGCCCGCACCGCCGCCGCCCTCGAGACCGTGCCCATCCCGGGCAACTACTACGACGACCTCGACGCTCGCACGGACCTGCCACCCGAACTGCGCGACACCGTACGCAAGCTCGGCGCCCTCTACGACTCCGACGAGCACGGCCAGTACCTCCAGCTCTTCACGCCGGTCCTCGGCCACCGGGTGTTCATCGAGATCGTCCAGCGGATCGGCGGCTACCGCGGCTACGGCTTCGCCAACGATCCGGTGCGGATGGCCGCCCATCGAGCCCAGCGCCTCGTATCACGCGCGTAGTACGCTGGGGTGGTGCCGTACGAATGGGAGGACTGGGCGCTGGCCGCCCTGCTCGGCATCGAGCCCTACGAGGTCTGGCAGGCGCTCGATGCCCGCCGGCGCTGGCCCCGGCGGGCCGTGAGCGCCACCGGCGTCCCGGTCCTCACCGTGTGGAGCCGCACGGTGGCCGGTCGACCGCTGATCGTCGCGGTCTACCAGACCACCGGCTTCACCTGGAAGGTCATCGGCGCGCGGGAGATGGCGGACGACGAGCTGAAAGAGTTCAGCCGGTGGGAGGAGACCCGATGAGTCACGACGACGCGACACCGCAGACCCCCGAACAGCTCATCTCGTTCATGAACGGGCTCTCGTTCGAGCCCCCGCCCGCCCCGCAGGACGAGCGGGCCCTGCTCGACTCGCTACCGCCCGCCGGGTCGACCGTCATGGTCGTCCGCTCGCTCCGCCTGCCGGTCGAGCTCGAGCAGGCTGTGGCGGCCGCCGCCAAGGCGGCCGAGGTCCCCAAGACCACCTGGATCCGGCAGGCGATCGAAATGGCCCTGGCCGTCCAGGCCGAGGACGACCAGCCCATCTCCCGCGCCGAGGCTCTGCGCGCCCTGACCATGCTGCGCCCCGCCCGCCACGTCGCCTGAGGCGAACGGCGCCCCGCCCACTACGTCGTCCGAGGCGGGCTGCCCCCCGCCCGCCACGTCGCCTGAGGTGACCAGGCGCTGCCGCTTGGCCAGCGCCAGCACCACCACGGCGTAGGCGGGCAGCACCACCAGGTCGACCGCGAACATCTGCCACGGCATGTCAGCCGCCGTCTCGGTCACGGTCAGCCGGTTGTACGCCGCCGCCACCCCGGCCGCCAGCAGGTTGTTCACGACGTGCAGGGCGATCGCCGCCTCCAGCCCGCCGGTACGCACGGTCAGCCAGCCGGTCACCGCGCCGAAGACGAACAGATCGGCGAACCCCCACGGTGTCCCCCATCCGTGCGCGGCCGCGAAGACCAGCGCCTGGAACACGATCGGCGCCCACGGCCGGCGGCACCACACCCCGGCCGCCTGCAGCAGCCAGCCCCGGGTCAGATACTCCTCCGCGGCGGCCTGCGGCGGTACCACGAGCAGCAACAGCACCATCGACAGAGCGAACGGACCCCACCCGGCCAGGTCGTCGGCCAGGCCGGTGTCCTCGACGCCGGTCACCGTCGACAAGCCCAGACCACCGGCCAGCAGCACCGCGACGGCGACCAGCGCGACCGGCAGCAACGTGAGCAGGAACCGCCACCGCAGCCGTCCGGTGACCGACGACAGCGTGCCCGCCGGGCGCCGCTGGATCCACCGGGCCGCCAGCAGGGTCAGCGGCAACAGCACCGCGATGGACAGGAAGCCGAGGGCCAGGTCGGCGCGGTCGCCGAAGCTGGGCATCCCGTCCGCGTTGTTCGGCTGTCCGGCCAGCAGAGCCACTGCGGTGACCGCAAGGTACGAGAAGAGGGCGACGATCGCGCCGCCGGCCAGGATGAACAGGGTGCCCAGCACGGGCCGCCACCAGCGGTGGGCGGGGGTGCGGGCGAGGCGGTGGTACTGCACGGAAGGCATGGGAGAAGTCTGTCGATCCGCGTCCCCCGGCGAATCCGGCCTGGGCCGGAATCCGACCCCTGCCCCAGGGCATAGATAGGGTGTCCGCATCATGGGTCGCTGGAAGAGTTGGGTGCTGCCCGCGCTGCTCGTGGGGGCGCAGCTGGCGTACTGGCCCGTGCCGGTGCTCGGCCGGGCCGACCCGACCCGGCTGGCCGCGGCGGTCGCGGTCGTCGCGGTCGTCGGCGGTGGTCTCGTGCTGCGGCGACGCCGGCCGGTCGTGGCGGTCGCGATCGTGTCGGGTGGGCTGGCCCTGGGCACCTGGGCCACCCCGCAGCAGGAATACTTCTTTCCCGGCGACGCGCTGCTCGTGCTCTCGATCGCCGAGTCCGTCGCCCTGTTCCACGTGGCCCTGCGCTGTTCGCGCCGCGCGACCACGCTGGTCGTCGCCGGCCTTCTCGTCCTGCAGGCCGCGCTGGTGTTCGACGACGAGCCGCTCGACCTGCTCGTCTCCGTCGCGTTCTATGCGCTGGTGGCCGCGGGTGGGCGGGTGCGGCGGCGCTGGCTCGACGACCGGGACGCGGCCGCCCACCGGCTGGAGCAGGCCGAGCAGGCCCGGCGGGACGCGGCGGCGGCCGAGCAGCGGCGCCTCGCCCGCGAGCTGCACGACGTCAGCGCCCACCACCTGACGTCCATCGTCGTGAACGCCTCGGCCGCCCAGTTCATCGGCAAGCCCGAGCTGCGGGCCGAGGCGCTCGACTTCGCCGCGCGCACCGGCCGCGAGACCCTGGCCGCCCTGCATCAGCTGGTCGACGTGCTGCCCCGGGCGCAGGAGCCCACGAATCTGGCCGATCTGGCCGACGACTTCCGCCAGCTCGGCCAGATCGTGCACGTCGAGGTCACCGGCGACCCGCCGCCCGAGCAGGCGGAAGCCCTGCACGGCATCGCGCGCGAAGCGCTGACCAACACGCTGCGATACGCGCCCGGGGCGACGGTGCGGGTTTCCCGGACGTACGACCGCACGGGCGCCACCCTGACCGTCGAGGACGACGGGGCCACGGCGCCGGTCGAGGGCTTGGGCAGCGGGCGCGGGCTCACCGGCATGCGCGAGCGGGCGGCGGCCTTCGGCGGCACGGTCACGGCCGGTCCCCGTACGGAGGGAGGCTGGTCGGTCCGAGCCGTGCTCCCGGCCGTGGCCGCGCCCGTGCGCCTCCGGGTCTGGCTGCGTAGTCAGGTCGTACTGGACGCGGGGTTGGCCCTTCTGACGTTGCTGCTGCCTCTCTCCGGGGTGGCCCTCATGATCGAGGAGGGCAGCGTGCCGCCCGCGGCGGCCACACTGCTGCTGCTGGCGGTGCTCGCACACGCCGCTCCGTTGCTGTGGCGGCGGAAGCGCCCGTGGACCACGACGATCGCGGTGGCGCTGACCGCGTGGCTCGGGCCCCTGCTGATGGCCGTGGGCCTGGCGCCGCCCGAGGAGGCCTGGCTCTTCGTCTTCAACTTCGGGGCGGACATCGCGGCGGCGTACGCGGTGGCGGCCTACGCGACCCGGCCCAAGCTCACCTGGATCGGCCTGGTCGCCCTCGTGTTCTCGTCCGCGCTCAGCTTCGCCGTCCTGCTCGCCCTCTCGGACGGCGCCGGCGGTGAGGCGTACGGCGGCACGCCCCCGCCCCTGACCCCGGCCGAGACGGTCACCCTGGTTCTGTTCACCGCGGTTTGCGCCTGGTTCACCCTGGCCGTGCCGTTCGGCGCGGGCTGGCTGGCCGGATGGGACGCCCGCCGCCGCCGGCAACGCCGCCTGCGGAACGAGGAGGGCGCGGTGGCCGTCGTGTCGGCCGACGCCGAGCAGCGGGCACGCGACGAGCGGGCACGGGTTGCCGCCGGCCTGCAGACGTCGGTGCTGTCCGCGGCCGGCCGCGTCACCCAGGCGGCCGAGCGCGACGATCTGGACGGCGTGCTCGATGCCGCCCGCGCTGCCCTGGCCGCGATGCGAGGCCTGCTCGACAACCTGCGCCCGGCTCAGCAGATCCCGGCACAGCAGATCCCGGAACAGCGGACCCCGGAGGTGCCGTCATCGGAATCCGTGTGATCGTCGTCGACGACCAGGCGATGGTGCGCGCCGGCCTGTGCGCGATCGTCGGCTCGCAGGACGACCTGACCGTTGTCGGTGAGGCCGCCGACGGCCTGTCCGCGCTCGACCTGGTGGCCCGCGAGCGCCCCGACGTGGTGCTGATGGACGTGCGCATGCCCGGCATGGACGGGCTCACCGCGACCGCGCGGCTCACCGCGGGCGAGCAGCCGCCGCGGGTGATCGTGCTGACGACCTTCCACCAGGACGCGTACGTCTTCCAGGCCCTGCGGGCCGGCGCGTCGGGGTTCCTGCTGAAGGACGCCGACCCGGCCTCGCTGGTGGCGGCGATCCGCACCGTCGCGGCGGGCGAGGCGATGCTCAGCCCCTCCGTGACGAGGCGCCTGATCGACGCCTTCGCCACCGGCGCGGTCACCGCGGCCCGCGACGACGACCCGCGGCTGGCCGGGCTCACGCCGCGCGAACGGGACGTGCTGACCCAGATCGCCACGGGCCGCTCGAACGCCGAGATCGGGGAGGTGCTGGGCATCACCGCGGGCACGGTCAAGGCCCACGTGAACGCCCTGCTCCCCAAGCTGGGCGCCCGCGACCGGGTGCAGGCGACCATCGTCGCCTACGACCTCGGCCTGGCCCGCCCCCGCTGAACACGGCACAGCCCGGGCCGTGACCGGCCCGGGCTGTGCGCTGACCGAACTAGCTGCGCGCACCGGACTGACTGTGCGCTCAACGAACTACTCGACGAGTTCCGGTTCCTCGCCGGGTTCCGCGTGCTCGCGCAGGTGCCGGTTGTTGCGCGGCTCCTGTTTGGTCTTGGCGTCGTTCAACTTGCGGCGCAGGTCGTCGCGCACGTCGTTGAGCGCCGCGTGCAGATCCTCCTCGCTCGAGGTGGTGACGATCTTCTGCCGGCCGGCGATCCAGCATTCCAGCGTGACCTTCTGACCGCGGGCCTCGCGGTCCTTGACCGAGACCTCCAGTTCGGTCGAGTCGGCGTGGAAGCCGGCTAGGCGCGCGTCGAGCGTGGCGAACTGCTCGGCGATCCAGTTGAGGTCGCCCTGCGAAAAACCAGCGCCGACACGCAGGCTGTTGCCCACTGTCGCGGGGTCTGTCACCGCACTCATCACATCTCCTCGAATTGGTGGAAACTGACCTTGATCTTCTTCCCCGCACGGGGCCTTCCCCAAACGACCCGCTCGGGTGGATCGGGCCGGCGCCCATCCGGAGGACATCGTCGAAGGGGATTTCCGACCCTCCCCCGCTGACCACGCCGTTTAGGAATGTTGGTTGAACCTTATGTCAGACGATTTCCTTCGTGCATTGACACTTATAAATGTACTGCCCTATGGTCGGCCCGGGTAAGCGCTTACCTGGAATGATCGGCCGGCATCGCGTGCCTCCACCGACGCGCGGCGCCGGCCTCACCCCACCAGGTACGGAGGAAAGTCCATGTCCACATCCACCCGCCCCCGCCGACGGCGCACGAGCCTGTTCACGGCCGGTGTCCTGCTGGTCGGCGGCCTGGTCGGCATCGGCCAGGCCGAGGCGTCGGCCGCCGAGAGCAGCCCGGTCGGCTACGCCGCGCTGAACGGCGGCACGCCCGGCGGCTCGGCCGGCACCGTCGTCACGGTCACCTCGGCGTCCGCGCTGAAGTCCGCTCTCAGCGCCGGCGCCTCGCAGACCGTACGGGTCTCGGGCCTCATCGCGATCTCCGGCATGTACAACGTGGCCTCGAACAAGACGGTGATCGGCGTCGGCTCCGGCTCCGGCATCACCGGCGGGGGCCTCAACCTGTCCGGCGTCCGCAATGTGATCATCCGCAATATGGTGTTCCGCAACGCGAGCGACGACTCGATCAACGTGCAGACCAACACCACCAACGTCTGGATCGACCACAACGATCTGGCCAGCGGCTACGACGGCCTGATCGACGTCAAACGCGGCTCCGACTTCATCACCGTGTCGTGGAACCGGCTGCACAACCACGACAAGTCGATGCTGCTCGGCCACAGCGACGACAACGGCTCGCAGGACATCGGCAAGCTGCGCGTGACCTATGTGCACAACTGGTTCGAGGGCACCGGCCAGCGTCACCCGCGCGTGCGCTTCGCCAACCCGGTGCACGTCCTCAACAACTACTACAGCAACATCGGGTCGTACGGGGTGGCGTCCACCGAGAACGCGGGCGTCTTCGTCGAGCGCAACTACTTCGAGAACGTGAAGAGCCCGACGGTCACCCAGACCGGCGATTCCGACCCGGGCAACATCAAGGTGCTCAACAACTACAAGGTGAACTCGGGCGCCGAGCAGGTGCGCAACGGCGCGTCCGTCGCGGCGATCCCCTACTCGTACACCCCCGAGGCCAACAACACGGTCAAGGCGACCGTCACCGCCGGCGCGGGGACAGGCAAGATCTAGCCCGTACGGTTTCCCGCCCGCACGTGGGAGGGCGGGAAATGCAGCTGTCAGTAGCGGAACTTCGACACCAGCGCGTTCAGGTCGCCCGACATCGACGCCAGTTCGGCCGTCGCCTGCCGCGACTGCGCGATGCCCTCACTCGTACGGCGGGCCGCGTCAGCCACCCCGGCGATGTTCCCCGAGATCTGCCCGGTGCCCGCGGCCGCCTCCCCCACGCTGCGGTTCATCTCCGCCGTCGTGGCGGTCTGCTCCTCGACGGCCGAGGCGATCGTGGTCTGGAAGTCGCTGATCCGCGCGATCACGCGGCTGATCTCCTCGATCGCGGTCACCGCACCCGTCGTGTCGGCCTGGATCGCCTCGACCCGGCTCGAGATGTCCTCGGTGGCTCGGCCGGTCTCCTGAGCCAGGTCCTTCACCTCGGACGCCACCACCGCGAAACCCTTGCCCGCCTCGCCGGCCCGGGCGGCCTCGATCGTGGCGTTCAGGGCGAGCAGGTTGGTCTGCTCGGCGATCGACGTGATCACCTTGATGACGTCGCCGATCTCGGCCGACGACTCGCCCAGCTTGGTCATCGTGGCCGACGTGCCCGCGGCCAGCCCGACGGCCTCGCTCGCGACCTGGGCCGCCTCCGCCGCGTTCTGCGAGATCTCCCGGATGGCCGCGCCCATCTCGTCGCTGCCGGACGAGACGGCGGCAACGCTGAGTGAGACCTGCTCGGCGGCGGCCGACACGGTCTGCGCCCGCTCCGAAGAGGCGTCGGCCGACACGGCGATCCCGGTGGTGACGTCCGACATGCGCTCCGAGGCGCCGCGCAGCGCGACTGCCGAGCTGTCGATGGTCATCACCGTGTCGCGCAGCCGGGTCACCGCCACGTCCAAGGCCTGGCCCATGCGCCCCGGTTCGTCGCGGGAGGCCAGTCCGGCCGTACGGGTGAGGTCGCCCTCGGCCAGGCCCTCGCACACGGTTCGGACGATGGACATCGAGCGCACGATCTGACGGGCCACCACAGCGCCGAGTGCGAGCGCGACGAGCGCGCCGGCGATCAGCAGCACGAGCGACACCGTACGGCTCGACTCGTACCCGTCCCGCGCCGCGCCCGCATTGGCCTTGGCGTCGGCGTTCTCGGCCGCGCGCATGCCGAGCAGATCCGCCTCGACCTCCGCCATGAGCGGCGCCAGTTCGGCGTCCCGCACCGACTGCCAGGTCTCCAGGTCGTTGCGGGCTCCGGCCGGGAACAGGCGGTCCCGCACTATTTGCTCGAAGTTGACGAAGTCGTCGGCCAGCTCGTCGACCGCGGCGTCGTCGACCACCGGGTTGGTGGTGCGGTAGGCCGCCAATGCATCCTGCAGTGCCGCCAGGTCGGTCGCGAAGGCCTGCCGGTACTTCTCCTTGAGCGCCGCCGTCGCCGAGAGCATGACGTTCGCGGCATTCATCCGGGCGGCGGCCAGCGACGTCCGCACATTGCCCAGTTCGTTGACCCCGGCCACATTGCTGACGTAGATCTTCTCGGCCGCATCGCTCGACCGGCCCAGCGCGCTCAGACCGACCGCGCCGACCACGACAGCGACCAGAATAGCGACGCAGACCGCGCCGAGGATCTTCGTGCGTACGCCCAGATCCGCGAGCACGCGGAGCCATCTGCCCATCACCACAAGGTATTTCGCGTTCGTTCCCGGCGCTGGGACATCGATGCTTGCGCTCCCCTTGTAACCTCTGCCCGGCCGGGTCTCGCCATAGAGATCCATCGGTCGGACATAAGGGGTACTGGTGGACACACGCAGAGTGACCGGAGCGGGAATGGCGATCCTGGTCGCCGTGGTCCTCGGCGGGTGCGACTCGGGCGACGAGAGCGTCCCGACCCCCGGCCTCGAAGCGCGGGGCACGGTGCTCACCACCGTCAAGCCGAAGCGGCAGAATCTGAGCAACCAGATCAGCCTGAGCGGCTCGGTCACCATCAACCCCGTCTTCGGCATCGTCGCCCCGGCCGACGGCGAACTGCGCTGGCTCGACAAGAAGCCGTCCACCACGGCCGCCGTCCGGCCCAGGTGGGTGGCCACGGTCTGGGACGACAACGGCGACCCGCGCAAGGTGATGATCCCGAAGGACTCGATCCTGGCCGGGCGGCTCATGGACGACCGCACCGACGTCACCACCGGCATGCCCATCGTCTCGGCCCGGCACTCCGGGTACGGCATCGTGGCCGAGATCGACAGCGCGCAGGCCTACCGGGTGTCGGGCGCCGTCACCGACGTCCGCGCCCAGATCAAGAACGGCCCCGGCCCGTTCTCCTGCACCGCGCTCGGCACCATCGCGGCGCTGCCGGCCGGAACCATCCCCGAGCCCCCGCCGCCGGTCGCCACCACCCCGGCGCCCGGCGCGTCGGATGCTCCCCCGGTGGCGACCGTGCCCGATCCGGAACAGGTGGACCAGGGCGGCAGCGACGGTTCCGAGGCGACCGGCATGCGGCTGGTCTGCATCCCACCGGCCAGTGTGAAGCTGATCAACGGCGCCTCGGTGACGCTCCAGGTGGTCACGGCCAAGGCGTCCAAGGTGCTGGTGCTGCCGGTCGAAGCCGTCGCGGGCACGCAGGGCAAGGGCAAGGTCGACATCGTCGGGGCCAACCAGCAGCGCCGGACCGTCGACGTCGCGCTCGGGCTGACCGACGGCAAGGTCGTGCAGATCAAGTCCGGCCTCAAGGGCGACGAGACCATCGCCGTGCCCGGTCCCGACCTGCCGGCCGCGGCGCCCGGCGCCGACGGCAGCGACCCGAACGGCAAGGGCCCCAACGGATGAGCATGCTGATCGAACTGGCCGGCGTCACCAAGGTCCTCAAGGGCCAGGAACAGCCGCGGACGATCCTCGACGGCGTCCACCTCACCGTCGAGGCCGGCCAGAGCGTGGCGATCGTCGGGCGGTCCGGCTCGGGCAAGAGCACCCTGCTCAGCGTCATCGGGCTGTTCGACCGGGCCGACTCGGGCAGCTACCGGCTCGAGGGGCAGGAGATCGGGCGCGTGCCGGAAAGACGGGCGGCCCGGCTCCGCAGCTCCCACTTCGGGTTCGTGTTCCAGAGGTTCTTCCTGCTCAAACACCTCACGGCCGCCCAGAACGTGGCGATGGCGCTGGTCAACGGCCAGGGCTGGCTGCCGCGCCGGCAGCGACGCACGAGGGTCATGGAAGCGCTCGAAGAGGTGGGCATCGCGCACCTGGCCAAGAACCGGCCGACGAAGATGTCCGGTGGCGAGCAACAGCGGGTGGCGATCGCCCGGGCCCTCGTCCGCGACCCGAAGATCCTGCTGGCCGACGAGCCGACCGGGGCGCTCGACACCGAGACGGGCGCCCTCGTCATCGACGCCCTGCTGGCGGCGACCCGGCGCGGCTGCGGGCTGATCCTGGTCACCCACGACCGTGACCACGCGGCGCGGATGGGGCGCACCCACGACCTGGTCGACGGCGTGCTGAACGAGCGGGTGGCCGTGCGATGAGACGATTCTCGGGCCGGTTCCGGTCCTCCCTGATCATCGGCCTCCAGGGCATCCGGGCCCGCAAGCTCCGGACGCTGCTGTCGATGATCAGCCTCTTCCTCGGCGTGCTCGCGGTCGTGGTGGTGCAGGCCGGCGCCAGCATCGCGGAAAGGGCGCTGCTGGCCGACCTCGAACTGACGGCCGGGTACGACGGCACGCGCATCATGGAGATGGCGCCCCAGCAGGCGGCGGCCGACACGGTCACCACCACCGTCCGCGGGCGCGCCGACGCGGTGGCGATGCTCGCCGTCAGCGGCATCATCGGCGAACCCGGCGTGACGCCGGTCAACCCGGGCGGCTCCCCGATCGACGAGGACTGGGGCCCGCCGATGAACTGCGACGAGAACGGCTGCGTGCCGATCGGCGGCCCCAAGGGCGAGGCCGTAGAGGTCCGGCTGACCGCGCTCACCGGCGACGTGCGCCAGTTCCGCCCGTTCCGCCAGGTCTCGGGCCAGTGGCTCAACTTCACGACGGTGCCGGCGATGGCGCCCAAGCTGGTCCTCAACCGCGAGGCGGCCAAGGCCTTCGACCGCCACCGAGTGCCCGCCGAGATGCGCGTGGGCGGCGCCACCAACAACGTCACCCCCCAGTTCACCGGCGTGGTAGACGACGGCGACGGTCAACCCAGGGCCTACGTACGACTGGACGAGCTCACCACCTGGCTGCCCACCTCCCGCCTGGCCGACCCCAACACCAACAGCGAGCTGCGCCTGATGATGGCGGCCGGCTCGCCGGTCGAGCAGGTCGTGGTCAGCAAGCTCAAGGGCCAGGGCAACGAGCCGTACGTCTACACGGTCGAAACCCGCAAGGAGCAGCAGAAGACCCTGACGCTGATGCAGCTGGTCTTCTTCGCCATGGCCGGCCTGGTGCTGCTGATCGGCGTGGCCGGAATCCTCAACGTCGGCCTGGCCACGGTGGGCGAGCGGGTGGAGGAGTTCGCCCTGCGCCGAGCGGTCGGAACGCCCCGCTTCCTGCTGGCCGGCATAGTCCTGGTCGAAACCCTGCTCACCGGACTGCTCACAGCAGCCGCCGCGATCGGCGTCAGCGTAGCCGGGCTGCGCGTGGTCTCCATGCTGGTAGGCGACTCCCAGCCGATCCTGCAGGACGTGCAGTTCCCCTGGGAGGCGGGCGTCGCCGGCATCATCGCCGGCCTGGTCGCCGGCATCCTGGGCGGGTTCATCCCCGCCCTGCGAGCCGCCCGCATCCCGATCGCCACGGTGATGCGCGCCTGATTCCCCTCGCGGCTCGCTTTCTCTTGGAGAGCTGCTCCGGGGCGCGCGGGCCGGTTCAATTTTGCGGCTGCCGCGCTGACTTTGTCCTAACTAGACTCCGGGAATGACCCAGCTCGACACCGGCATCCCCCACTCCGCCCGAGTCTGGAACTACTGGCTCGGCGGCACCGACAACTTCGCCGCCGATCGCGCGGCCGGAGACGAATTCGCCCAGCTCTACCCGGACATCGTGGTCGTGGCACGCAGTTCCCGCGCCTTCCTCAAGCGCGCCGTCACCCACCTGGCCGCCGACGCCGGCGTGCGGCAATTCCTCGACGTCGGCACCGGCATCCCCTCGGCCGAGCACACCCACCAGATCGCCCGGGCCGCAGCCCCCCACGCCCAGGTGGTCTACGTAGACAACGATCCGCTGGTGCTGGCCCACGCCCACGAGGTACTCAACGGCGAAGCCGTCTACCTGGACGCCGACCTGCGCGAGCCCGGCTCCATCATCGCGTCGGCCGGCCTTGATCTGACCCGCCCGGTCGCGCTGATCCTGACCAACATCCTCGGTCACATCGCCGACCTCGACGAGGCCGTCTCCGTGGTGCAAGGCCTGATGGCGCCCTTGCCATCCGGCAGCTACCTGGTCACCGCCGACGGCACAAACGTCATCGACGGCCCCGCCTTCGAGGCCGCCATCGGCGTCTGGAACGCGAACGCACCCCTCGCCTACCATCTGCGCCACCCGGACGCCCTCGCCCGCTTCCTGGACGGCCTCGAGCTACTACCGCCCGGCCTGGTCCCGTGCGCGACCTGGCGCCCAGCGGCGGACGCCTCACCGGCCGACCTGCGCGCCACCGACGAGTACGCCGCCGTAGCCCGCAAACCGTGATGCCGGCTGGAGTTCGGGCGGCACAGTGTCGAACCACTGAGCCGGGTGCCGCGGGTGGTGCGGCCGGCGTGACGTTTCTGTCGGTTGTGGTGCCGGCGTTCCGGCCCGGCCCACGAGGACCTCGATCTGGGCACCCACCTGCGGGCCGCGCGGATTGCGGTGTTCGGTGGTTGGGCGGCTGGCCAGGCCGGGGGCGTCGTGGCTGGCGTGGTTGCCGCCGGTTGCGGCGTTGGGTGGTTGGGCGGCTGGCCAGGCCTGGGACGTCGTGGCTGGCGTGGTTGCCGCCAGTCGAGGAGGGAAATGGCACGCCTCCGTAATTCAGATCTCAGCAGCCGTTCCTCAGGCGCAATTTACAATCGCCGCAGGATTGATCTGTGTCTGATTATACGTAGCGATAAACCGCCGCTTCACGGCTAGCGCGCGTGCCAACATATAAGTATGAATTGGCCCTCGGTGAGTGCGAAGACGGCTGCCGCTACCCTATACTTCTTCCTGGCAAACGTGCAGCTCAGGACTTGTCCATCGGCCTCACTGAGGCTTACGCCGAGTCTACCTCGAGGCAGAAATAGATGCTGCGCCCCGCTGATCGGCGAAGACAATGTGGCATGATCGACTACCGATGAGTCCGGGCTTTTGTCGGCCGCATCTGAGAGAATATATGGCATGCGGCAGTTACAGTTGTTCAACACGGCGGAACTGGCAAAAATGCGCGACCGCACCAAGGCCCGAAACTGGTCTCCCGCGGGCGACGAGTTCCGCCGAGAGCACGAGCGTCACCGCGCCTGGGGCCTTCAGCAACGCCACGCCGCCAAAGCCGCCTACCTCCGCCGTGCACGCCGCGCCGCCGAGAACGCCGAGCCGCGCGACCTTCCCGCCTCATCGCCCACCATGGCCGGGCCGCCGGAAATCCCGCAGCCGCAGCCACCAGCTGACAAGCTCGCCCCGCCGCCCGAGGCCATCGACAACGCGGCAACGACGACTGCCAGTCCTCCTCCGGCGCAAGTGACTCCCGCCGAACTGCCGTCTCGTCGCACTCAGCGAAACCGCCCGACGGCAAGACGACCGCAGCACCCGCACGCCCAACAACCAGCCGCCCCACCTGCAGACCCGCAACAGGCGGCAGTGAGGGCAGCGGCGCCACTCCAGGCGCGGCGATCAGCCCGACCGCAACCGACGGCAGCGACGCCCCTGGCAGGCAGACCGCCCAGCCACCAAAGACCGCAGCCGGCCGCACCCACCCCAACCACGCGCCCCTCGCCTGGCGAGCCGGCTGGCCAAATCGAACCCCGCAACTGGCGGCAGCGACGGCGACCACGACGCCGGCGGCCTGGCGAACTGCCCGGCCACCGAAAACCGCAGCTGGCCGCACCAACGCAGCTTCGGCGCCGCTCGCCTGGCCAGCCGCCCGGCCACAACGACACCGCAACTGGCGCCACCCGCCCCGACCACGGCGCCGCTCGCCTAATTAGTCAGCCGCCCGGCCACAGACCGACCGCAACTGGCGGCAGCGAGAGTGACCACGACGCCGGCGGCCTGGCGAGCCGCCCAGCCACCGAAGACCCCATCTGGCGGCACCTAGTAGTGCTTCGTCATGATTTGTTAGCCGTCGCGTGGGTAGTACTCGGGGAAGACGGTGTCGCAGGTCGGGCAG
>NZ_JAMQOL010000079.1:0-63563 GCF_023717965.1 Paractinoplanes hotanensis
CGAGGACCGCCCGAAACCACCGATTCACCCGTGTCATCCCGAATCGGCTGTCATTCCTTGCTGAGATCAGTTCAGTGCATCCTCATCGAGGGTTGCCGTCCCGTCGGTTACGCCTGGAAATTCACTGGGAGAAGCGCCTGAACCGATCCACAGCGCGTGAAGGAGGCGGTTCATCTGGGACGCCCTGCGCGGGTCAAGATTTGTTTCATTAACTGTCAAGGCTGCGCTGGTCGCTTGGTAGGAGGCATTGCGTGCGCCAGAGAAGCCAGCGGCAACTTGACCACTAATCTCGCGGGCCCGGCTTGTCGTGATAACCCCACGTCCGCCTTGAAGTATCGCGTGAGTAAATAGCGCTACGACCGGCGCGGTGTCGCGTCTATCGGTGAAGGCCTCCAATCCATATGGATTGGTGACGAGAACACGGCTTTCTTTGGTACGTTCATGCAGTGCAGAGGCGCCTTCGTCATCCTGCTCCCGCATTGGCACGAGCGGCATGAGGATGGGTTTATCGCCAGCGAGAAGGTCGACGTCACGAAGCAGGTCCCAAACGCGGTATGACGTGCGCAGGAAAACGCGGCGATTTTCGGTTTGACCCGGCCATGATAGAACGAGGTCCGGCACAAAGGAGTGGTTGAAGTGATCGGTTGTCTCGATCTTCATCCGGCTGTCGGCGGCACGTAAATTTTCGACAACCGCTGCCTTGATAGCACTGATCCGATCCGATGGACTCTCGCCCACCAGGCCGGTTATGGTGTCACCGAACTGGCTCACATTAGTCCTTTCTCGATGCGAGAGGACACGATCAGAGCGCGATCTTGGTCGGAAATCAAGAGTTGTTCTTGTTTCTCGGAGAGAACGACAACCCAAAGGCGATCCTTGAGTTCGTTGATGAGGGAAGTGTCGATATGTGCTTGTGCTTCCACCTCATCCTCGATGCCGAAGAGCCGGCGACGATTGGCGATGCACCCCTTGGCGATCGCATCCGGGTCGCGCAACTGAGTCCAGCTCTTGATGCGAAACGGGTGCCACGTTAGGAACATAAACTGATTGGCCCAACGAGCATTCTCCCGCCAGGTCAGGTAGCACTTTGCAAGGAAGTCGTCATAATCATTTCCGAGGCTATCGCCGGAATAGTTCTTAACTTCGGCCATGAATGAATGATTGTCAAACGGCTTTCCGTAAAGAAATCCTCCAACGTCGAAGGAGTAGGGCTCCTGGCCAGCATGCGGCCAATTAAATTCGAGTCGGCCGCCGGCTATTTCGTCCTCGTTAGTCCATGATGCACGAGTCCGAGTGGTCGCGTCGAGCCAGCGCTTGGCGCGCTGCGCCCCGTCAGCACCCTTCTTGTGCATCGCTTCGCCGGGCATGGAGGGAGGTTACCGTGCGACAGGATGCAACCACAGCCACGGTGTAGGGCCACTGCAAAGCGGCCGGTTCGGGTAGCGGGCGTAGCGGCGGTTGGCGGCGGCGATGTTGGTGATGCCGGCGACGCGGAGCACCGGGCTGCGGGCGGGTGAACGGGTGGGTCAACTGTGGACGGTAGGCTGAGAACACCGGTAACCATCGATGATCCGCCACCGTCCGAGTCCTACCGCTACTGGGTTGCGAGACATCGATTGGCCCGACCGGGGATCAGCCAATCGCAATTATCCTGTTGCTGTCTGATCCCGTCCGGCCCATCCGAGGACAGCGGCGACGGCTCGCGGGTGCACGACCCCTTCGCGGACTACCTCGGTGTCGCCTGCGGTGCAGCGAACGATGGTGAGGTGGTTGGCGATGGGGCAGACGCCGCCGTCGACCACGATCGGGAGGTCGGCCTCCGTGCTGGCGACGAAGTTGAGTACCTCCTCAAGGGTGATCGACGGCGCAGTACCTTCTGTTCCGGAAACATTCGCGGACGTGGCTGCGATTGGGGCGGCGGTGAGGGTTGCCAACTCACCAAGGATGCCCGGCGCGACGGTGACGAGCGCTTCCGGCGCGCCTACCGCTTGGTGGCGTTCCCCTTCGGCTTGGTCACGCCAGGGTAGGAGCAGGGCGAGGTCGCCTGGCCAAAATGCCGCGGCGAGGAGCTCCGCATCCTTGCTCACGCGGAAACGCTGACGCACGGCTTCCGGGGATGGCGCGACGAACAGGAGAGACTTGTCCGGCGGCCTTCTCTTGGTGGTGAAAATGCGGGCGCAGGCATCGGGGTTCGACGCGTCGCAGCAGAGCATGTACCAGCGCTGTGTTGGAACGACCACGAGTCCGCCAGCTTCAATGGCGTGCGCCGCGAGAGCAAGGTCATTTGGCGTCACTATTTGCATTAATAGCCTCCGACTGGGTTGAATTGCGTGATCGATACGAAGTTCTTGTCGGCGAGGCATGAACGAGCGATGCTCAGCCAGGCTGCTGGATCAGACGCACGGACGGCCGACGCGGTCAGCGTTTCTTGAATGCTGCTATGCCTCCCGTCCCACAGGCGGATCAACGGTGTTTGAATGCGACGCAGTGCGGTAGCGAGTTGCTCGAGTCGGACCATGAGAGGGTGGCTTTTGGATGGCCGCTTCTCTCGAACCACGAGGTCGACCGCAGCGAGGGGGATAAGGTTCTCGCAAATGCTGTCCAGAAGTGCGAATCCCGCACATATTCGCGGGTTTATTTCGTGGACGGAATATGCAGTGGTTGAGACGGCGCCGTCGGCGCCGAATGCACCGACATAGTCGATTCGTTGCTGCACCTGTCGTGCGGCTGCGCGGACGGCTGAGCGGCAGGCCGCCTCCTGGCCACCTAGGCGTACTGGACGGATGACGCCGGGCGCGTGAAGACGCCAGCTTCGGCGGTCCCAGTAGACAAGGGCTTCGAAAGGGCCGAAGTCGACCACGTGATCCGACGTGAGGAATCCGTAGTAGGTACACGGAAGCCCGGCGTGAAGGGGTCCCACGATGAGATCGGCGCAATCCTCCGCGATGCTGGCAAGCAGTTGGCCGATCCTGATGGGTGACGCATCCTCCGGGAGGAGGTATGTGTGGCTAGCGCCGATTGCGAGTAGCCCGCGCGGTACCCCTTGGACAACAGTTGGGCCGCGCGTTACCTGCGCGATGATCGCCTCACGAATGTCGGTATGGTCCTCGATCCTGAGCAGTCGACGGTCTGAGGTGGCGAGTCCGAGTAGTCGGTATTGGACGTGCTTTCGCTCGGCGGCGAATTGTGACTCAAGTCGGGAGCCGAGCACCCGCCGTCCGCAGAAGCTGCGGACGGCCGTGTAGGAGCCGGCGTACACCAGTCCTCGGCCGTCATGGTCGAGTTCATCGACCTTCCGGACGAGGGCTTCGGACGGATCCGCCAGTAGTTGTTCCGCTGCGGCCAGGCGTGACGCGAGCGTCCCTGCAGCCTCAGGAAGTTCGACGCGGTGTATGGCAGCAGCGCCGGCGTCGGCGTCGGCGAAGAAGTCCTTCATCCCCCGGCTGGTGGCGGCGTTGCCCGTGAGGAGTACGACGTGACCGGAGACCAGGGGCCGCGCCATCTCCAGCGCCGCGATTCGCACAGCACGACTCGCCTGGTCCATGGGGTGATCAGGCCGTGACGGGGCGGATGGCCGGGTATTCCAGCCATGGGTCTCGGAGGGCCTCCAATCGTTGGCGTGCGTGCTGGGAGTGGCTGACCCGGAAGTAGGCCATGATGCGTGGCGCCGGTGAGGTGTTACGGCCGACGGCGTGGGGCACGAGGTGGTGCATGAGCAGCACGTCCCCGGGCGAGCCGAGCAGCGGGGTGCCATGTTCGGCGTCGATGCGCGGGGGCACCTGGTCCGTCATACCGATCGACCATTCGGTCCGGAACCATTCCGCCATGTCCACATGGCCACCGGGTACGTACCGCAACGCGCCGCCATCGGAATCGGCGATCTCGGAGAGCACGACGCCGACCAGAAGCGTGAAGGTCCGCAGTTCGCTGGCATCGAGATGCGGGCAGGCTACGCCGTCGACGTGCATTGCCTTCTCGGGCTGGGTGACGCCGGTGTCTGACTCGGGGACGCGGATCTGGATCTGCGCCGTGACGACCGGCTCGATCTCGGGTACGAGCGAGGTCACCAGATCCGCGACGCCGGATTCGTGGAACAGGGCGAGGACGTCGTGGTCATTGCCGAGGTCGGGGGCGAATGTGCGCTGGGTGTACGAGCTGATGAGGGCGGGATCCATCTCGGTGCGATACCAGCCGTCAACACTCGATCGGACGCGGTCGACGAGGTGGCCGGGGACGAAGGCACGGCGAACGACGGCGCCGTCTCGGACGAAGGCGGCCGTCTCCTGCGGGGTCAGTGCGGTCTGCATGGGTCCTCCCGGGGGCGCGGATTACGGATCAGGCTTGTTCAGGCGAGCCAGGATGTCGGGGCACCGGTCGAGGGCGCTGGCGATGATCTGTTCGCCGAGTTCGGCGGTCGCTCTCCTCGCGTTGCCGCCGATGATGCCGAGCTGGGACATGGCGGGGTTGTCGGAGTTCCATGGCCACGTGGTGCCTCGATCGAGCACCAGCCGGCGGGTGCCCTCGGCGTGGTCAGGGTCCGGCTCGTAGCTGTCCGGCAGACGTTCCAGGTGGACGTCGTCGGGGGCGAGGGCCAGCATCACCGATGTCTCGCGGAGGCCGGCGTGGACTTCGGGTAGTTCGCTGTCTGCGCGTACGGTGGCCAGCGAGCTGGGGTGGATCACGCAGACGTTGACGTCGTGCCGTCGGTGCAGGTCATAGATGACGGCTTCGAGGATGCCGCGGTTGCCGCCGTGCCCGTTGACGATGAGCAGGTTTCGGGCGGGCGTGGATCGGACGTATTCGCCACAGGTGGCGTCGATGAGGTCCGTGAGCACCCTGATAGGCAGCGTGATGGTGCCAGGGGCCCAGTCGTGCTCGGGAGACAGGCCGTACGGGATGGTGGGCATCATCCACAGGTCGTGGCTGTCGCCGTACTGGTGGACGAGTCTGGTGGTGAATTGCTCGGCGATCACCGTGTCGGTGTGCAGGGGCAGGTGGGGTCCATGCTGCTCGTACGAGCCGATCGGCAGGCAGAGAACCGATGCGGAAGTCAGCGCGTTGGTGATCTCGTCGGTGGTGAGCCGGCCGATCTGCCGGGCGAGGACGTGGCTCACGCTTGGCTCCGGCGGCCGATGCGGATGAGGAACTCGTTGTCCTCGTCGAAGGTGTCGTCGCTGCTGAATTCGGTCAGCGTGCGGGTGACGGTCGCCTCGAAGTCGGCGAGCCGGTCCCCGAACAGGTGGGGAGCGGCGAACGAGGTGGAGTAGAGGTAGCCGAGGATGCTCTCGGTGGACCACACCCGGTGGACGGGTACGCGGAATTCGTCGACCTGGTTGAATGCGGACTCTTCCATGATTTCGCTGTAGGGGCGGTTGTGGTGGTTGAAGACGCCCGCGCCGGCCCGGCGTTGTTCGCCCAGGAAGTCCTGGATGACGGAGCGGACCGCGGTTTTCCAGGGGCTGGAGGCCACCCAGAAGCTGTTGTCGCCGAAGATCGCCACCGCACCGTCATCGGCCACCTGGGAGGACAGTCGCTGCAGGACCGCGGCCTGGTCGAGCCAGTGGAACGCGCGGCAGATGGTGACCAGGTCGGCGTGCCAGTCCTGCGGCGGAGTGAACTCCTCCGCGGAGAAGCGCTGCAGAACCATCCGCGCTCCTTCCGGAACCATGGGGCGCATGGCCGTCTCGGCGGACGCCAGCATGTCGGCGTCGTTGTCGATCGCGATGATGTCGTCGAACTGGGTCAGCAGCGCCTCGACGACTAACCCGGTCCCGGTGCCGATGTCCAGCAGACGCCGGGGGTGCCGGTCGGGCACGGCGGCGGCGAGGATGTCGGCCACCTCCTGTGGGATCCCGGGGCGGTACTTGCGGTAGTGCTCGACGGTTCCAGCAAAGGTGCTCATCGGTGTCTCCCTGCGCAGATTTCCCTGACGTGTCCGGTGGCAGCGGCAAGATCGGTTGCCACCAGAACATTGGATTTGACGGCCTCGCTCGCTTCGGGCAGGGGACGGCCCCCGGAGATCCAGATGGCGCGTGCCCCGACCCGAGTAGCGCCGAGGATGTCGCACTCCCAATCATCCCCGATATGCACCATCTGCGTAGTATCGATGCGCCGCTGGGCCGCGACAGCCTCGAACGCGCGAGGGTCGGGCTTGGCGTACCCGATTCTGCAGGACGGGAAGTGGTCGTCCACCCACGGCGCCAGGAGCTGTCTCAACTGCGGCAGGTCCGCCTCCACACACGTGACGTTCGACAGCGTCACTACCGGCAGCAGGACGCTGATCTGTTCGAGTGCGGCAGCCGCGAACGTGAACAGACGTAGCGGCGTGGCGGTCGCGTGGCGCGGAAACGCCGTGACCGGGATCCGTAGTGTCCGGCACACCTCTTCGACTACCCGATCGGTGATGGCGGGTGCCGTGTGCAGTCGTTCGCGCAGCAGCCGCACGGCGTCGCGGCGTGCCAGCGGCGACGCGGCGACCAGGGCGGCCGTGATTCCGGGACTATCCGTGGTGCCGATCGTGCCGCCGACGTCCACCGTGACGAGCGCTGGTGCATTGGCCGAATGATCGCCGTCGTTGCTTTCAGGTTCTTCGGAGGCAGGGCTGTCCACTGACGCGACGGCGTCCGCGATGACGGCAATGCGGGCTTGGCGGATCGTTGCGGTGGTGGCTTCTTCCAGGAACGTCAGGGCGTAGCGCAACTCTGCCTCGTCGAGTAGGTCGAGCGTGCGGTGCCGCCGGGAGACCTCCAAGGCGAGGTCTTCAGGAATCGTGCGGCGCCGTGACCCATGCGACAGGTGCAGAACCCCGGAGTACATGTCCGCGGCGCCGGCCAGGGCTGTTGCCTCCACAGGGCGCAAGACGGTCACGTCGTCGAGGGTGATGATTCGTACGGGGATTCGCTGCTGACCGATGTCCAGAACGCCGGTAAGAAAGGTGTTGTATCCGACGAGTCGTTCGGTGAGTACGACCTGCGGGGTCCCGTCGCCGTCGCTGATGGATCCCTGGATCGGCAGGCTGTGGGCGGTTGCGGGCATCAGCGCCTCCGTGGGGTCGGGCCAAGCCCAGGTGCGCTCGGCACTACTACTTGCCCGCCCCCGCATTCGAGCGGGTCGGTGAACAGGAGCTGTCGGTGGGGTTCCCATTGCAGCTGGTACTCGACGGCGGCAATCGCCTCGGGGAACGCCGCCGCGAGGTGCACCGCCGGAAGTAGCGACCGACCGTGCGGGTACACCGGCACATTGGCCGCTGCTGCCTCGGCCACCAGGCCGGCCGCAACGGTGAGACCGCCGCAGCCGACGACATCGATGGTGAGCGCGCCGAGGTTGGGCAGCGCCAGCAGCTCTTTCGGGTCGTCGCCGAGATGAAGTCGCTCGCCGAGTGCCAGGGACGGGAATGCTGACGCGATATCGCTGTATCCGGCGCTGTCACAGGTCGCGAGAGGTTCTTCCAGCCAGATCATCTTCGCGTGGTCGACTTGTTCGCTGAATCCGAGCGCGAGTGTCGGGTCCCAGGTCCAGAGAGCGTCGAAAGCGGCAGGTGATCCCGTTGCCTCGGCGACTTGGTGGACGACGCCGGCCATGCGCTTCGCGTCGTCTGCGACGGGAAGGCCACGGCTACGGCGCAGGCTCCACTTGGTGAACTGCCAGTCCTGGCCGGCCACCCGCCGGATCGTTTCTGCGTCAGCAAGTTGCACGTCCAAGGTGAGCCAGGACGCGTACGCCGGGACGTGGCTCCGAGCCGCGGTGGAAAGCAGGGCTGCGACGGGTCTCTGCTCGATCCGTGCATGTGCGTCCCATACCGCGCAGTCGAGGGCGCCGATGGCCCAGGACGTGACGGCATCGCCCGACTTCGCGGAAGCTCCGTGGAGCGCGGACAACAGGCCCGAGTGATCGGTGACGTCCGTGCCGATAGCCGAGGCCGCCAGGCTGCCGTCGAGCGCGGTGGCGGCGGCTACGCTGACCGGTCCGTACCAGCCGATCTGACCGGCAGCGTGAACAGCGACGAGGTAGCCGTCGTCTCCGGGCCCCACCAGATCTGTGCAGTCGATGATCTCGACGTTGTCGATGTTCAAGTCGTTCATGTCCGCACCGCCTGGAGGCGTTCTGCCGCAGCGCACACACCGGCGACGTCCATCCCCATCGTCTCGGCCATCTCTCGCTGGCTCATCGGCCGCTCAGGCTCGTGCCATCCGATGACCTCGACCGGTCGGCGGAGCCGATTCTCGATCAGCCCCCAGACGGCGGCCGGGTGGCCGAGCGTGACGATCAGTAGCGGCGTAGCGGAGCCGAAGTAGCGATCGCTCTCCTCGGTCGACAGGCCCGCCGGCCATCTGCTGGGTTGGCCGAGGACCGTCAGGTCGTGCACGGCCACGACGCGAACGCGTGTCCCGTTACGGCGGCGTATCTCCGGAACAGCCTTGCTGATCACGGCGGCTGGTAGATCGCCGACTATCACCAGGGTCAGATCGGGTTCGTCGAGGTCGCTCAGGTGTGGCCAGACGGCGAGGCCACGTTCGAGTTCTTCGTCGATCGTCTCCATCGGTCGATTCGTAACGGTGTGTTTACCCGCGAGGATGACATTCAGCTTTCCGGTCGAGCAGAGTGCGTCGTCGACGGCTGCGGCCAGCCTGCCGGGGTCGGCGGGCGTCAGCACCCGCACCGCCGGTTCGCCGGTTGCGAGCAGTGCGGTGATCAAGGAGGGGTCGCCGTGGGTGTAGACGTTGTTCCAGCCGTACGAGGTCAACAGCAGGTTCAGGCTCGGTCGGCTGGGCGATGATCCGTTGATGAGGCGGCGCTGTTTGAGTAGTTGGACGAGCCCGGTCGTCAGCAGGGGCGCGAACGCTTCGTAGGAGATGAGTAGACCGCGTCGGCCCGTGGCGGTCCAGCCGGCCAGCCAGCCCAGGAGAACCTCTTCGGCGAGGATTTCGCTGACCCATGGTTCGTCAACGAGTTCACCGAGCCGGTTGGATCCCATCTCGTCGGGACTGAATACGCGGAGATCGCCGGTGGCAGCATGCCGCCGCAGGACCGTGGTCACCGCCTCGGAGAAGCTGCGGCCGTCCTGAAGGCTTACCGACCTGGCTCTCGATACCCGGGGGCGAACGACGCGAGGTGGGGTGTCACGCCGGATCAGGTTGAGGGCGTCGGCCAGCATTTCCCTTGGCGTGCCGTCCGTGTTGAACAGTTCAGCGGGCCGGTACGAGGACAGCCAAGCGGTAAGCGCAGCGAACTGCTCGGGCCGGTGTCGCGGGTCGGTGATGGGCGTCTTGTGGGCATTCGGTGAGTTCAGGACAGGACGTCCGGATACTTCTGACGGCCCGCTCCATCCCTTGACGCATCGCAGGAAGATCACCGTGCGTGTACCCGCGGCGGTGGCTGCCGCGGCGGCCTGGAGTGCGCGATGAAACTCTTGGTGCTCGTCGTGGCCGGCCGCGTCGACTCTCACCACGGCAGGTTTCCATCCGAGCGCGTCCGCGTATGCGCACAGACCGGCATCGTCCATGCGGCCGAGTTGCGACCTCCCGCCCATCCGATAGCCGTTGACGTGCACCAAGGGCAGGACGGGGCATGGTCCGGGCAATGCCTGCGCGGCCAGCCAGGAGGCTGCGGTCGTCGGCGTCTCGCATTCGCCGTCGCCCAGAATCGGCATCACCACCCGGTCGGGAATGTCGAGCGCCATGCCCTGCGCGAACGCGAGTGCGCCTCCAAGCTGTCCGCCGAGATAGGACCCGGCCGGCAACAGCGGCGACACCTCGGCGCCGAGTCCGCCGACGTCGGGGAAGGAGCGCACCAACCGGCTGAGGCCATCGGCGTCCGGTGAGAACTGGGGCCGGATGGCGGCCAGTTCTCCGGTTAGCCAGGCCATCGCGATCTGGACGACACCCGCGTGGCCTGCACCGAGAATGGGCATGATCTCGACGGAACCGCCGAGTGAGCCGATGGCGGCATGGCTCAGCGCGAAGGCGGTCCCGGGGACCGTTCCCCAGTGGCCAGCAGGATGGGGCTTGACCTGCTCAGGTACCAGGAGGTCCGGCGACAACGGGTTGGAGTTCAGATGAAGCTGAGCAACGCTCACGTAGGTGACGGCGCGCCACAGGGCGTCCGCGAACCGGGCAGCATCCCTCATCTCGCGCTACCAGCGGCGGTGTTGGTGATCAGCGGCTCGTCGCCGAACGTGAAATACCACAAGGGCCGGTAGCACTCCCAAGCTACGGGGCGCAGGCCGGTCGGTCCGACACTCGTCTCGATGGCTCGGCGAGCCTCCAGGTAGAAGGCGAGGTCATCGGCGGCCGGTGCCCGCAGGCCCGCCATGATCGAGTTGTGGGCCTGGTACACCTGGAAGTTCGGGAACTCGGTGATGTGCGGCGCAAGAGCGTCGATGCCCTCCGTCATTGTCGGCAGCGAATCCAGTCCGACGATGTAGGTGTAGGAAGTATCAAGGCCGGCGCGGCGGGCCAGCGCCAACAGATCCGGCATCTGCTCCACGAGCAGGGTGGCTTTGCTCGCCTTCAGCATCAGGTCGCGTCGGGTGAAGCACTCGGCGGTCAGCCGTAGGACGAACGGCGCAACATCTGCGGCGATCTGCTCGAATGCCTCGCCGCTGCGGATGACCGAGGTGAGGAATCCGATCCGGGCCGTGATCCGATGGCGAGAGCAGGCTGCCCGCAGCGCGACCAGGTGCTCGACAGCGGCCTGCTCCCTCTCGAAGCAGCCGGTGGATACCGTCACCTCGGCCAGTTCGGCGAGGCTTCGTCGGGGATGCTGTTCAACGAGCGCCGAGAGCAGTTCGTCAAGGGCTCTGTCCTCGGCCAGGCGCGGATCAGCTGCGGCTTCGAGCGTGTTGGGGCAGAAAGCGCAACCTGTGCAACGACTGCGTGCGTTCGGGTTGAGCGTGGCCGCCCGCCCACCGTCGCGGAAATAGCCTCCCACCGCCTCGTCGGCATCGATGCGCTCGACGTGCCCGATCAGCCGGCCCTGGATGACCAGGTCTTCGCCGGACAACTCGAACGGTGACTCGTGAGCGTTGAGCGGCACGATGACCTGCCAGGCGACGCTGGGCTCGCTGACGAGGCGCACCGCGACCCTCGCCCGGTGCCGATCCTGATCTGATGAGATTCCGTACAGGTTGATGGCGATCAGTAGCACGTCCTCAAGGGGCACCCGTTGCTCCATGGCGAGCCGTTCGATGTTTCGGATGTCAGCTACCGGGTTGCCGAGCGGTCGGAAGTTGCGTGTTACGGGCACCATCGCTGCTCCTCATCTAGTCGCGAACCGGCCGATTTCTTCGTAGATCCGAGCGGGCATGTTTTCTGGCGCCGGGAGGACGATCCTTGGTCCAGGCGACGCGATGCTTGCAGGACAATTCATTTTCGCTTTTCGTGGCACCATTCCCCTCCCTGAGTTGACTGCGTGGTCAAATAATCCGAGCTATCGCTCCGTACATTGCGGTGTCCGCCACCGAAGCAGCGGCTTGTGGTGATCTATCGGGGCGCCATCGCACGATTGGAACTACGCCGGGATCTATCAGGTCCAGTCCGTCAACGAAGCGCGCAACGTCAGCTCGCGTACGTGGCCGGAAAGTGCCTTGGTCGCCGCCGGTGCCGGTGAGCGCGGTCAGTTGCTCGATGACGTCTTCGGGAAGTGGGTCCAAGGTGGCGTGTGACAAGGCGATGTAGCTGCCGCTGGGCAGAGCAGCAACGAGCCGAGCTACTAGGTCGTATGGGTTCTCGTTGTCGTCGAGGAAGTGCAGAATGGCGATGAGTAGCAGCCCTACCGGTTCGGTCAGGTCGATGGTTGCTCGAACGGCGGGGTCGGCGAGGATCGTGTCGGGTGTGCGCAGATCCGCTTGTATGCAGGTGGTGGTGCCCTGCGGTGAGCTGGTCATCAACCCTCGGGCGTGGCTTACTACCATGGGGTCGTTGTCCACGTAGACAACCCGAGACGCTGGAATTATCTTCTGGGTTACTTCGTGAACGTTGGGCGACGTAGGAAGACCAGTGCCGATGTCAAGAAACTGTTTTACTCCGGCTTCGGCGGACAGAAAGGCGACGGCTCGGCGCAGAAATCTGTGGTTCTCCTGCGCCGCTGTGCGGATCTGCGGAAATGCCTTGGCGATCCGATCGGCGGATTCGCGGTCGGCGGCGAAGTTGTCTTTTCCTCCGAGCCAGTGGTCGTACCTTCTGGCAGGATGAGGTCGCGAGGTGTCTATCGCCGTCTGCGGCGTGCCGCCGTTGGCCAGAGCGCCGGACTCTCGCATCGTCATCTGGTTCTTCCTACGATCTCGTTGGTGCCGTTTCCGGTGGAGATATCCAGCGGTTCTGAGCAACGGGTGTTACGGGCTGCGGCGTGTGGACGTCAGTGCATGGCGGCCACGGCCAGGTCACCGCGGCCTGCGTCGACGGCGCGTACTACGGCGCTGACGGCCTGGTTGTCATGGTTGTCGGCAACGTGTTCGAGCCACGGGTTCAGATCGCGGACGGGCATGGCGTCGTACAGGAAGTCGGCCAGCTCCAGTGCTGCGACCAGGCCGCACAGGGCGGCGCATTCATCGCCGGGTGGGGTGGGCCGGTAGCGGGCGGTCTCGGCGTAATGGGCGACAGCGTCACGGATGTGAGCGCGCGCCCGTACGGCGAAGCCGTAGTGCACGGGTAGATGGGTTTCGGTCTTGACCAGTCCGGCCAGTCGGCGCCGCGTGGTTCGTTGAAGCAGTCCCACGGTGACCAGTGCGGCCCGGACCCGCTCGTACAGGTCAGCGGCGGCGAAGGAGCGGAGGACAGCGCGTAGCTGATCGGCGTCCCGATGGGTGCGGATGACCTGCTCGACGGTGGTCAGCGCGGCATCCCACAGGGTGTTGGCGGTGGGGCCGGACTGGCAGAGTGTCAACCGGCCGGGCTGGCGTTGCCATTGACGGCGGAAGTCGTCGTAGTGATAGCCGACCGCGACGTACTCCTTGAACGCAAGTTCGAGCAGGAGGGCGCCGGCCAGACCGAGTTCGAGGGACTGCTGGTTGATCAGCAGGTTGCCAGTGTCATCGTCGTGGGCGAGTAGATACAGCTCAGCGTGCAGGGGCAGGACGCCGCGTGGGTCGAGTCGGAAGTTGGTAGGCACGGGGTTGGCCTTGTCAGCAGTCGCGAACATGGTCATGGCGCGCCGGTCCCGGTGGCATCGGGGTGCGGCGTGGCGCGTAGCCGCTCGTGGGTGCCGCCGTAGAGGTCAGCGCCTCGGAGAAGGTGTTTGGGAAGGCTGGCGAGCATGGTGTAGTTCGGATCTACGACGTTGCCGACCGGTGCGGTGCCGGCCTGCGCGACGATCTGGTAGGCGTCGAGGGTGTCGAGGCCAGTCAGTTGGGCGGTCCAGCCGACCAGATCGTGTTGGCTGATCCGGAACGCGTCTTCGAGAGGGCGGGCACAGCCGACGGACATGATCGCGTTATCGGACTCGATCCGCGGCCACAGCGTCGGCACGCCTTTGATCACTTCGATGGCGATGGTGGTCGTCATAGCGACCTCGACCGCGACGCCGCTGGACTCTCCTTGGCCCTGGCGAGCGTGTCCGTCGCCGAGGCCGAGCATCGCTCCGTGCATGTTGACGCCGAGGTAAAGGGTGGTGCCGGCGCGTAGCTCCGGGGTGTCCATGTTCCCGCCGTGGGCGTCGCAGGTAATGGTGCTGCGGGCTTCGAAGGCGGCCGGGGCGACACCGACAGTGCCGTGCATCGCGTCCAGCGGCAGGTCCGCTGTGAAGTCTGAGTTGCGGGCGCGGTAGCGCACCAGTCCGGCCTCGGCGTCGATGTCGTAGAGCCAGACACGCTCCTCCAACGGTGGTTGCAGGGTGGCCGTGTGGGAGGTGGACGTGAGCGCCCCGAAATGCGGGAACGTGCTGGAGACCCCGGTCTTGCGGGCAGGCACGATCGACAGGAAATGGACGGCGAGGGTATCCCCGGGCTCCGTGTCCTCGATGAAGAACGGCCCGGTGACCGGGTTCAGGTATGGAAACGTGCAGACCTGGCTCGGAAGGTCGTCGACGGTGGTGACGGCGCCGCCGAAGCAGTCCTCGGTGAACATCGTCAGCACGTCGCCGGAGCGTAGGCTCGCCACCGGCGGGACCCCGCCGAACGTGTAGGACAGGTCCTTTGCCGTCGGGGTGTACGTGTGTTCTCCCATGAGCGTCACACCTCCTGACGTGCCGGGGTCGCCGGCTGTGACACGGGCGCGAAGCCGGATAGCTCCGGTCGACGCCCGGCCAGGTACAGACCGATGAGCACCAGGACGCCGAGGCCGATCCACACAAACCCGAGGCGCTGGGCGGCGACGTTCGCGTTCCAGACCACGAACCCGAGGATCGTCGCGCCGACCAGCGGCATCAGCAGGTGGGCGACCAGGTTGCGGCTGCGCTTCCGGATGACGTGGTAGACGATCACCGACAGGTGCAGCAGCAGGAACGCGGTTAACGCCCCGAAGTTGATCAGACTCGACAGCAGGGCGATCCCGTCGCCGCGCTGGTTCATGTAGAGGCCGAGCGCGAGCGAGACCGCGGCGACGAGCCAGATCGCGTTGCGCGGCACGTTGCGCTTGCGGGACACCTTCGCCAGAAACGCCGGGAGTTGCTTGTCGCGGGCCATCGCGTACAGCAGCCGGGAGATCGCGACCTGCGCCACCATCGAGTCCGGCAGACCCCAGGCGATGGCGGTCGCGACCGCGCACACGGTGGCCAGCCATGGTCCGGAAGCCACCTCAGCGGCCGTGTAGAACGCCGTCCCCGCCGGATCGCCGTTGGTGATCAACGCCTGCGTGTCGGGAGTCAGGATCGCCGCCACCCACGTTTGGGCGATGAACAGCAGACCGGCGACGAACAAGGCCCCGGCCATTGCCCGGCCGATCGCCTTCGAGCCGCCCTTGGCCTCCTCCGCGAGCATCGCGATGCCGTCGAACCCCAGGAAGGACAGCACCGCTACCGAGGTCGCCCCGAGCAGCAGCGACCAGCCGAACGTGTTCGGGTTGTACAGCGGCTCCCAGGTCCACCGGCCGGCCCCGGTGAGGATCGCCCACACGCCGAAGCCGAGGAAGATGAACAGGACGACCAGTTCGCCGATGAGCATGATCCAGGTGAACCGGGCGGTCATCCGGATCCCCATCGAGTTCACGATGGTGTTCGCCGCGACGAACCCGATCAACCACAGCCACACCGGGATAGCGGGCAGGGTGGCATTCATCGCGACCGCGGCGACCAGGTACAGCAGCGAGGGCACCAGGATGTAGTCGAGCATGATCGCCCATCCGGCCACGAACCCGACCGGGGCACCGATGCCCCGGCCGACGTAGTTGTAGACCGACCCGGACAGCGGGAACGCCTTCACCATCTGCGCGTACGAGAATGCGGTGAAAACCAGCGCGACCACGCCGATCGCATAGGCTCCGACCACCATGCCGCCGGAGGCGGAGAACACCGCGCCGAAGATCGCCATCGGCGCGATCGGGACCATGAAGATGAGGCCGTAGGCAAGCAGGTCACGGAACCGCAGCGCGCGCCGCAACTCCTGCTGATAGCCGAACCGCTGTAACTCCTCGACCGGATACGACACCGGGGATGTCCCTTCATTGACTCTGTATGGGGGGGTTCGAGTCCGCCCTCGGGAAAGATGGCGAACGCAAGTTCCAGGGGTATGGGGCGAGTCGCACCAGGTGGGCCGCGCTACCCGCCGCCGCGCTCCGCTGGCAGCGACGGCGGGCGCGGCCTACATGCGGCGGACGAATCGCACGTCGTCGACCGTCCCGCCGACCTCGATCCGGGAATACAGGTGGGACAGCGCCTCGGGCGGTTTCATCGACCCGCCCGGCGTGGCCGTGCGCGGAGCGCGAGAAACCGCCTCCGCACGCACGAGCCGTTCGATGTTGTCCGCGTCGAGCGGCCGGAGGCGGCATCCGCATACCGACAGGTACTCACGCTTCGACGCCGGCGAACTCGAGCGACAAAACCGGGCACCGCAGCGGCAGAAGAGCAGGCCGCACAGCGGATACGATCCGGTCGACTCGGCTCGCCGCATGATCTCGTCATTGGTCGCGCGCACTCTCGGCTCCTTCACTGCTGGCGCCAGTGCGTACCGATGAGGCACCTGGGGTTCACGGCCGCGAGGCTGGTCGCGCCGGGAGAAGGCGGACCAACCGCGCGGCCGGGTCCGGCCATCGCGCTCGGGGGAAGGCTGTGACCGGACAGGAGTGGAGAACGCGACCCCTGCCGTTGCGCACCGGCCGACTACCGCAACGTGCGGGCCATCGGTGCCGGAGCACTGGGGCATGTCATCGCCAGCAGGGTCGACGTCGGGTACCGCAGCGCCGTTGCGACATGCGGTCGGTGACCCACTGGCAGTCATCACGTCCTCCTCGCTGGCAAGCGGATCCTTGGGTTGCTACGCCGCGACAGTCCGGCGAGCGCCCGCTGAGCAGGCCATCGATATGTCGCGTGTGGTGTGCCTACGATCACCGACAGTCGGCAGAGTCGGAACCCCGAATTACCGGGAGTTTTAGTAGGAGAGTTACCGGGAGAACGCTCCCTGAGCTGCTCTTTTGCGGGAAGGGTAGGACTCGGTTAGCGCTCCTGTGCGCGAATCCGGGGTTACGCTCTGGCCACACCGGACGATGCCGCACGGCCCCGACAGTCGCGGTGTTGTTCACGTTGCTCAGTCCGCGCCGGAGGAATCCTCGATGGTCAGCCCCTACGTTCGACGGCGTCGCCTCGCAGCTGAACTGATCCAGCTACGTGAGGAACACGGCTACTCGACAGTCCGGCTAGCGACAACCGTCCGAATGTCTCGGCAACGGATCAGCCAGCTCCAGAACGGGCACGTCCGTCCGGCTGACGACGAGATCGCCCGCATCCTTGACGTCCTCCGAGTCGGCGAACGCCGCCGGGAACAAATCATGTCCATAGCCAGGGACGCCCGGGAACGTGGCTGGTGGGAGAAGTTCCGCGACGAGATGGGACCGCAGCAGGCTCTGTACGCCGACTTGGAAGCTGGCGCCCGCTCGATCGCCGAGTACCACCTGACGCTGCTGCCCGGCCTACTCCAGATTCCGGAGTTCACCGAGGTTCGCGCTCGCGCCAATCGCGGCATCCGGCCCGAGGCGTTCGATCCGACCCGCGCGTTGGAAGCCCGCGCTGTCCGGCAACGCATCCTCGATCGAGCGGACGGGCCCAGCTACGAGGTCATCATCGATGAGCTTGCGATACGCCGACCTGCGGCACCGCCTGGTGTGACCAGAGCCCAGCTTCTTCACCTCGCTCGGATGGGACGTGAGCGGCGGAAGGTCACCATCCGAGTCCTGCCGCTGCCGGCCGCCTTGCCTGGGTACGTTGTGCCCAAGTCGGCCTTCTTCACATATCGCTTCCCGGACCCGAAGGATCCGACCGTTGTCGCCGTCGACACCGACGGCGAGGATCTGGTCCTCACGACACCGGCCCAGACCGGCCACTACGTCGACCTGTATCAGCGCCTTCAACAGGCGGCGCTGGACCCCACCAGCAGCCTTGATCTCCTCGCCGCAGCGGCCGAGGATTTGTCCGACCATGCAGGGAGCAGACCATGAGTCTCAGCAAGTTCGCGAACTGGTTCAAGAGCAGCTACAGCGATGGCGCCAGCAACTGCGTCGAGGTGGCCTTCGCCGATGACGGGACAGTCGGCCTGCGCGATAGCAAGAACCGCAAGGGCCCCGTCCTCGAGTTCAACCGGGGCGAGTGGGCCGCATTTATAGAGGGAGTCCAATCCGGAGAGTTCGAGCGCTGACGGTCCCCGCAGGCCGGAGAGTTGATGCGTCATCTCGTCGAAAGGTGAGACGTTGTGGACGACGGAAGTAGCCCCAACACCAAACTGATCGATGCTCGGGGCCGTACGAAGTCCCCAACTGGCTCCGGCCGTCCCATGTCGCGGCAGGAGCTGGCGGAGGCAGTCAACGCCTGGCAGTGGTCCCGATACGAACGCGACGATCGGCTGGACGAAACCGACATCGGCAAGCTCGAACGCGGTGAGATTCGCTGGCCTGGCCGGACCCGCAGGGAAGGCTTCCGAGCCGTCCTCGGCGCGACGACCGACGCAGAACTGGGTTTCTTCCGAGCCAGACGCAACCGCTCTTTGGATGCGGCCGTATCGGTGGCCCAAGTTCCATTGCCGCCGCCCTTGATGACCAGCACAGTGCTGACCCTGCGTGGGCCTGGATCACCCCCGGCCATGGAGAATGTGCTGCGGTCCGCCGGTGGGCAGTTCTTCGACGGCGAGTCGATAGACACCCGAACCTACCCCGCCGTCGATGACGGACGGATTCTGGCGGCGGTCCCGGCCGACTTCGCGGCGAGCCGATTTCTCACCCGAGCCCGACGGGGCCTGGTGGTCGGAGCCATTGCGGATGACGGCGGCGCTACGGGCTACGGCCTTGACACCCGGCAGGCTCGTCGACGCCTGGCGAAGGCCGGTCCTGGATCACGCCTGCTGATCCCGCCCGCATATGTTCTGGATGACGTGACAGTCGGGATTCTCTGGGCAGTGGTCAACCTGGACGAGCCACTACTCAATGACGACTCCCTGCTTCATGATCTTCAGCAGGATCTCCTGCCCTACGAGTCAATGCCGAGCTCGTCGCTTGGGCGAGATCTCGCCTCGGAGTTGACCGCGGTGTCCCAGATGTGGATAGGCAGCTACTTCTGCGCTCACCACATCCTTCGCCACCTCGACGGCCTCGCCGGCATCCCGGAGTTCTGGACACGCGAGCAGCGCGGCGAAGAGGCCAGTACCTGGCTTCTGTTCCGGCACAAGTACGACTATCTACAGGCGATAGCCGAGCGGTTCGCCGGTGAACCGATGACCCGCGCGTTCTGCATCCCGCCGGACGCGGTCGTCGCCTCGCCGCACGGTGAACGCATCCTGCTCCTTCTCAGTGCCGCCCTGATGGAGTCGTTCGGCATCCAGGTCAACGTCTGTACTGAGACTGAGTACGCGGCGGTCGAGGGCTTCGTTCTCGACCGGGGCCGCGAGGCCATCGTGGCGAACTGGGTCGGTGCCGACGGGATCTGGCAGGTCGGTGTGACCACCGATCGCCCTTCCGTACGCGACTACGGCGAGATCGCCGCTTACACCGGGGCGCACTCCGCCATCACGGGCCCGTCCGCCGGCCGTCGACTCCGGATGCTGGCCGACTACCTGGAACTGGACTGGGTGTGGCTCGTCGAGCGCTGTCGGCAGTTGGGCGAGCACGGATGTAGCGGATTCGCCGCGCCCCGAAGCCGACTACTTTCCGTTGCAGGTGTTGACCGCGCCTGCCAGTACGTGGGCGAAGTCGGCATGATCAGCCGATAGGCTCCGATTATCCGTTCCTTGAGGTGGAGGACAGCCACTGTGGGTATTGAGATGCCCAAGCCACGCCGAGTCCTGGTGGTCAGCCTGGGCGGCACGATCACGATGACCGCCGCAGCGAGTGGCGGTGTCGTACCCGCTCTGGCCGCACAGGACCTGCTGGCGGCAGTTCCGGGACTCGCGGACCTCGACGTCGCTGTCGAGACGGTCGACTTCCGGCGACTGCCCGGGGCGTCGCTGACCCTAGCGGACGTCACGGCGCTGTCCCTGTTGGTGCGCCAGCACCTCGACGATGGTGTCGACGGCGTGGTCGTGGTGCAGGGCACCGACACCATCGAGGAGACCGCCTACCTGCTCGACCTGCACCACGCAGGGCCGCAACCGGTCGTGGTCACCGGCGCGATGCGCAACCCGACCCTGGCCGGGGCCGACGGACCGGCGAACATGCTCGCCGCCGTCCAGACCGCCGCCAGCCAGACCGTCCGCGGCCTGGGCTGTCTGGTCGTGTTCGCCGACGAGCTCCACGCTGCCCGGCGCGTCCGCAAGACCCACTCGACAGCCGGGTTCGCGTTCCAATCACCCAACGGTGGACCGCTCGGCTACCTAGTCGAAGGCCAACCTCGGCTCCTCAACCGGCTCGGCGCTCGCCACGTCGTCCCGCTGCCCGGCGACGGGCCGCGCCCCCGCGTGGTGCTGCTGACGATCAGCCTCGGCGACGACGGTGTCCTGCTGGACGGCCTCGCTGACCGGGCCGACGGTGTAGTGATCGCCGGGTTCGGCGTGGGCCACGTCCCACAGGATCTCGTGCCCGCGCTGGCAGATCTGGCCGAGCGGATTCCGGTTGTACTAGCCAGCCGGACCGGAGCCGGACCGGTGCTGACCACGACCTACGGCTTCCCCGGTTCGGAACGGGATCTGCTGAGCCGAGGGCTCATCCCAGCCGGATTCCTCGACGCCTACAAGGCCCGCATCCTGCTGAACGCGGTGCAAGCCGCTGGAGCCGACCAGAAGACGGTCACCGCGGCGATCACCGCAGCCGGCGGCTGCGGCGACCCCGAGGCATGGCCGTGGGCGACCGGCGCCGACAACGCACCAGCAAAGCCGGAGGTTCAGGATGCGTAGTCAGCAGGTCGACATCGGCCGTAGCTTCGTCGTGGTGTTCGACCACGGCGACGACTTCTTCACCGCCCTCGCCGATTTCTGCCGCGCAAACAACGTCCGGCACGGGATCATCCCCACCTTCATCGCCGGATTCTCGCAAGTCGAGGTCGTCGGCACCTGCGCGAAACTCGACAACCCGCAGGCCCCGGTCTGGTCCGCCGTCCACCTGAACAACGTCGAGGCCCTCGGCGGCGGCACCATCGCCTACGACGAAACCGAGCAGCGGATCCTGCCGCACATCCACGTGTCCGTCGGGCTCAAGGAGCACAGCGCCACCGCGCACACCAGCCACCTGCTCTCGGCCACCGTCCAGTTCCTCACCGAGATGTACCTCGTCGAAGTCTCCCAGCCGACCCTGCACCGCGAACGTGATCCCAACCTCTACGACGTCCCGCTCCTGCGCTTCGACACTGCCGAAAATTGAGGAGCGACAATCTCGTGGGTCGGCTCAAGCAGCCACGGACCCGAGACCTGCGCACCAATCGACCGCCGGAAGATAGGCCATCGTGGGGTGGCCGCATAAGGCGCCACCCTGCGCCACGCCAGAGCAACCCGAAGATCCCATCGGCTGCTTTCCGACGTCCGGAGGACGGTGCCACGGTGAACCAAGGCAAGCCGGAGCCCAATTCGCTACTGATGCAGGCTCGACGCCGGCGGTCGTCTCCGTCCGGGTCAGGACGGCCGATGTCGCGGCAGGAACTCGCCGAGGCCATCACCTCTACCTCTGCAACACCACCAGATCGTCCACCAGTGGGACGAGACAGACATCGACCGACTGGAGCGCGGAGAATCGCTGGCCCGGCAGACGACGCCGGGAAGCATTCCGCGCGGTCCTGCAAGTGGCAGCCGACCATAAGATCGGCTTCTACATCAGGCGCTCATCAACCTTCGACATCGAGGCCAGCCTTCACGCCGGTGTCGGTCAGGCCCTCCTGATCGATCCGGGGTGGCGACCGGCCCGGTGACTGGCCGACGAAGGCCTTCCCCGATCTGACCGGTGCCGCCAGCTACGTCGTCGGCGCACGGTGATGTAAGCGACCTGTGAACCGACGTAGAGCTTCGGATGGTTGCCCAGACCGAGGAGCTCCAAATTCGCTGCTCGCGAGACCGAGTAGCTGCGTGCAGGCGAGCGCCAGCGAGATCGTCTCCATGCCGATAACGTCGTTGAGGCACAGGACCTCCGCGGCAGGACTCACGCCGCGCTTCTTCGCTTGGCTTTGATTCGTTCCGCGACCGCTCCGGCAGCCTCGTGGTGCAGTTCCTTGGCGACGCTCTGGTACGTGTCGCGCGTCAGGGTCGTGGTGGAGTGGCCGAGTTGTTCGGAGACGACTTTGATGTCGATGCCGGCTTCGAGGGCGATGGTGGCGGCGCAGTGGCGTAGGTCGTGCAGCCGGATGGGCGGGAAGCCGCCGCGTTGGATGAGTCGGCGGAAGCGCTGGGATACCGAGGCGGGGTGCCAGGCCCTGCCGTCGGGGCGTACGAAGAACAGGCCGGTGTCGGGCCAGTTGGAGCCGGCGGCCAGTTGCCACTTCGCTCGCTGAGCTTTGTAGGTGGTGAAGAGTGCGACAGTGTCCGGATCGAGGATGACGTCGCGGTTGCCGGCTTCACTCTTGGGCTTCTTGTGACGGATACGTCCGCCGCCGTATGTGGTGATCTGGTTGATGATGCCGATTTCGGCTTTGCGGAGGCGGACTTCGGCGTCGAGCAGGCCGCAGGTTTCGCCGCGGCGGGTGCCGCGATAGGCCATGAGGTGCAGCATCGGGTGGATGTCGGGCGCTTCGGCGGCGGCGTAGTCGAGGAAGTCGGCGAGTAGTTCGTCGGTCCAGACCATGACGGGGCTGGGGACTTCGCCGGTGGCTTGCCAGCGTTCGACGCGTTCGGGTTCCCAGACGATGGGCCTGGACCGTTTGTTGCGGGTCTTCACCAGGGCGGCGGGGTTGGCTACACCGGCGATGATGCCTTCCCGGAGGGCGTCGTTGAACGCCTTGCGCAAGGTGGCGCGGATGCGGGAGCGGGTCGCCTCCCCGGTGGGCCGTCTACCGGCGACGCTTTTCCGTACGGCGGGGTCGGGGTCGTTTCGTTTGGCGAGGATCTCCTCGTTTCGTTCTTTGATTTCGCGGATGAGGGTGTGGATGTGGTGGGGGCGGAGTTGGTCGAGGACGACGTCGCCGAGGTGAGGGATCAGGTGGGTGGTGATGTGGTTGGCGTAGCTGCGGCGGGTGTTCTCGTCGAGCTCGATGTCGTTGACCCAGCCGGTCAGGTATTGGGCGAGGGTGGGGATGCCGCCGAGTGCGCTGTCGGTCTTCAGGCGGAACCGGACGGTCTCGAGGTCGGGCAGGTCGCCAGTGGCGCGGCGGGAGGCCTGGATGAGGTCGGCGACCTCGGTCAGCCGTTTCGGGTCTTTGCCGGCGAGGTCGAGCAGTCGACGGACTTGGTCGATTTCGTCCTGTGCGGCGTCGCGGTTCTCGAAGCCGGTGCTGGGCCGCAGTTGGCGTCGTTTCCCGTCGGCGGTCGCCGGGAGTTCGAGCTGGTATGCCCATTGACCGTGGGTGAGGCTCCAGGATCGGTTGGCGCGGCGTAGTTTCGGGCATTTGTTGCGCAGTGGTCGGTCGGTGTCAGGGTCCTTGCAACGGCAGACTTTGAACGGGGTGTCGGTGGCCACGAGGTGGACGCTCCCAGCGTGTGAGGGTTGGTGTGCAACGGTTTTACGGCGTTCGGTGGTCATTCACGCTCTGCTCCTAACATTGATCAAGTCGTCTTGGTGGGTGGCTACGGCGCTTCGCTGCTGACAGTGCGTGGCTCTCCTGGTTGCGGGTGAAGAGCGGCGATTAGGGCAGCCGTCGGAACGCGGTACTGAGCGCCGACGCGTATGAGCGGCAGTGGGAACGCTCCGCGGTGGGCCAGCCGGTAGGCGGTGTTGCGGGAGATGCCGAGGAACTGTCCGGCGGTGACCACGTCGGTGGTGGCGCCGAGTGCCTTCAGGTCCTCGATGGTCGGCGGCGAATCGGTGGGTGGTTCAGGGCCGGCAGGTGTGCGGGTGCGGCGACGATCGGTCAAGGTGTCTCCCAGTCAGGATGGCGGTTTGGCGCGTACGTATTGACGTCCATGCTTGGATGGTTAATGCGTTACCGTCCTGCTCATGCATGATCGGGCCGGCGGTCGCGATGGCGGTGACGTGGATTTCTGGCCGGACGCCCGTACCCTCCCGGTGCTTGGCCGTCCGGAGCGGCTGCCCGATGGGATCGACGCCGGTGGTGGTTCTCGTGCGGTGATCAGGATGCGGGTGCTCGGGAAGCCGGAGATTGTGGATGTTCCCGCGGATGTGCATGTCCGGAAGCGTTCCCTGGAGTTCTTGACGTACCTGATCGCGTGCGGCGGCAGCGTGCATCAGGACTTCATCCTCGAGGACCTGCTGCCTGAGCCGTCCCGGGGCAAGGCCGTGGAGCGGTTGCACACCTACACGTACAACTTGCGGCAGGTCTTCGCTCGGCTAGGCGGTGACGGCAGCTACCTGAAGGTGCGGCAGCATCAGTACGTGTTGGACCGGGCCGGGTTCGACGTCGACTTGTGGACGATGCTCGACGCTGTCGCGGACGCTGTTGCCGCACCCGAGCAGCAGTCGCGGGTCGCGGCGTTGCGCCGGGCGGTGGACGCCCATACCGGGCCGTTCGCCGACGGCGCCGGGTACTTGTGGCTGGCCGGCTATCGGTACCTCATCCGCCGGGAGTACGTCGACGCGGTGGTCGCTCTCGCCGACAACCTGGCCGGCCCGGCACGGGCGGTGCTGGAAGAGGGCCGGCGGCACCATCCGCACGACGAGCGGCTCACCGCCGTACTGAAGGGTTTCACGGCGACATAGTGAGCGGCTGTTTGTCCGCGGCCGGGACGGGGCCGTCCTGCCTGTGGCGGCGGGACAGCCCCGTTCGGCGGTGAGGTGTGGATGGGTTACTCGGCGGTGGAATCTGCCGTCCCGCGATGCCGACGGTGGTGTCGTCCTCGCGGGCGAAGACGTTGAGCACCTGGACAGCCTGCTGCAGGCAGTCGTAGGCGACGGCCGGCATCCGCACGATCAGGCTGTCGAGCAGCTGCTCGACGAGGGCGATCACCGGTTCGGTACGGATGGCCTCGGCGGGGCTGGCGAGCAGCCACGCCTTGGCGAACCGCGTCGATTCCCCCGGCCGCGAGATGGCCTCGCGACCGAGGAGCCGGTTCCTTTCGACTTTGTCCTCGAATTCGGAGCCGCCATAATCGGCCACCTGCTGGTTGACGTGGTCCACGTCGGCGAGCACGGTGAGCAGACTGACCGCGCGCCGCAGGGCAAGAAGAGCTTGCGATGCCGGGATCTGATCGTCGCCGCCAGTTCGCGGACCACCGCGATCACCGGCACGGTACGTGCGATGCGGCGGCGGGACTCGTGCAGCCATATTCGGGCGAACTGCTCGGCGTCGTGGTCCACGACCGGACGTTCCGGCGGGAAGATCTCCGGGAAGCGTTCTGAAAGCTTTGTCATGATGTATCACCTCCCTCCTGTCGGGAATTCACGTCAGCGCCGTGATCACGCCGCTGACGTGGGCTTTCGGCCTGCCAGTCCGGACCGGAGCCGCGGTACTGGCGGGTCGGTGGCGGCTCCCGCTCGGACCTGAGCGTTTTGAGCAGCGCGGAGGCCTTGGAGTTGGAGACGCTGGTGCCACCGGCTCGCAGGTGGAGAGCGAGCGCGCCACGGGTCAGCGGTTCGCCGCTGACGGCCAGGCGGTCTCTGATCGCCCGGGCGGCGGGCAGCACGGTCCGCAGGTCTTCCACCTCGGCGGACGGTCCACGGGACCGGCGCCGGTCCGGTGTGGACCGCTGATCCGGGTTTGCTGCCCTGCGGACCGCGGGTGCGTCGGCGGGCTCTGCGCGGACCGGGGAATCGTCGAGTGTCGAGGCGGACGGTCCACCGGTGTGGCTGAGCGCGACCTTGACCATGACCAGGAAACCCAGTGCTGGGATGGCGGCGGCCGTCCAGCCGATCAGCGACGGTTCGGCTTCGACGACCTGCGCCGCCAGTGACAGCACGACCGCGCAGCCCAGCACCACGGCGGGGAACCGGGGTGAGGCGTGCTCGCGTCGCCGGCGGCGTAGTTCCAGGCCGGAGGCGATCGACATCAACTCGAGGACGATGGCGTCGGCCCAAGCGAGCCAGCCCGGCTGCCCGTGGCTCGCCGCGACGTTGTGGACGTGGGTGAAGCTCGCGGCTCCGGCAGCTGTACCGATCGTGAGCATGATCAGGATCTGGGCCAGGCTCTCGGCGCGGCTGCCGCGGACGGTCCGGTCCGGCGAACGACGCGCTGCTACGGGACCACCTCCCGCGGACCGGTCCGTGCCGTACGCGCCGGAGGGCGTTCACGACGGTTCTCGTCGGGGACGTGGCGGGACGCGAAGGCGGGAGTGTGCAAGTTCTGGCGGGACTTCATGGTGTGGATCCTCCGGTCGATATGGATGAAAGCGGAGCCCGTACGGGCACAGCCCTCAGGCGTGCCGGCGACGATGCGACGGGGGCGCGACGATAGCGTCCGCATCTGTCACCACCGCGGCCGTACGCGCGGTGACAGAAGGCGCCGTCTGTCACCCGGCACGGAAAGGTCTCGGCGGTGGCTGTCACTACGGGAAAGCCGGTCAGGCGATCACCGCGCCACGGCTATCAGGTTGTGGCCGTGCAGTTCGGCAAGGCGCAGGCGCCGTCCCGATCGGCGGTGTAACCACCACTCCGCATCGGCGGGGTTGCCCGCGCCGTGGGTCGCGGTGACGACGGGGTAGCGCACACCGGCATCGGTCAGTTCCTCGTGCAGGTGGCGCTCCCGGAGCGGGCCGGGCAGCCAGAACAGCACCGGCCACACTCGCCCGGTGACGCGGGCGAGCTCCTCGTATCCGTCGATCTTGTCGACCAGGCGGGAGAGCGGCCGTTCGGTGCCGGTGTCGTACTCCAGCAGGAATGGAATCTCCGAGCCGTCCTCGATCCAGATTCCGTGTCCGTCGGGCCGCGAACTCGGAATGTATGTACGTTCGGTGACGTCAGCGCCCTCGCCTGCGAAGGCGCCCATCTGCTGGCATTGCCGGGCCGACCACCACCGCGCCAGTTCGCAGCCGGGCCGGGTGCGGGCGTGACCGGCCAGGGCGGTGAAGAAGCCGTTGACGCCGACCAGGTGGGCCAGGTTCGCGCGGTTGGTCAACTGCCAGCGTCGCCGCCGGGCCCGGTCGCGGTAGCCGCGCTCAAGGCGCTCGCCGCGCTGCGCTGCGGTGACCTCCAAACCCAACTGGGCGAGGACATAGTGGTACGGGAACGAGCCGCCGCCGGCCCGGTTCGGCCGGAACCGTTCCAGGACCCGAAGACCGACCAGGGTGCGCAGCCGTTCCTGCGCGTAGTCCAGCGACGGGAACAGCGCCTGCGCGATCTGCATCGAGGTCAGCGCGCCGTGCTCGGCGAGCCAGTCGAGCAGGACGCAGTCCCGGTCGGTGATCTGGGACTGCACGCGCAGGACGGGATCGACGTACCGCGGCGACCTAACCATGGCGTCTCCCCCGGGGGAGAGACCCAGACCGGAGGGTCTGTCGCAGGACGATCGCGGTAGAGGAAAGACGCGCTGTGCTGCGCTGTGAGAGCTGTTCACGGGTCCGTTTCCCAACGGAGGTCAACAGGGAGGACAAGCGCCGGATCCGAGCGGACGGCAAGCCGGGATGGCAGTTGAGGAGTGAACGGGGCGAAATGCCCGATGTGGATGGGTTCGTAGACACCAAGGCTCCAGAGTGTTGTTCGATGGGGTGTCGTGAGGGCTGGTCGATGCATCGCACACCTTCCCGGGCATCGCCCGAGCGGAACGACGTCGGGTTGCGCTCGCGAGCGGCCGTGAGCGCGGATAGTCGCGGCAACGGCGCGCCGTGATCATCGACGGCGTCGGCCGCTGGCGGGAGGCAGCCTCCGATGCCGCCGCCCACTTCCCTCACACCCTCAAACCGACCTTTGTCAGCTCTCGCGAACACCCCGATTTGAGAGTCAGCCGAACGGCCGATACCAAAAGTTATCTAGTACGCATTTCGGTTGGTGTGCCTTGAGCAATCACAACGCGATTGTCAGATTTCACGGACCGTCGGGCTCGACGATGCCGCGAAAGGAGGCCCGTCGTCGGCCGAGACACGCACAGCGCCCCCACCTGGTCCTTCAATCTCGAGGAACGTGGACAGCCGACCAGATGTCCGGATCAGGCCGAGGCGGGAACCTGCCACAGGGCGCTGACCGGTATGGCGCGGAGCTTGTCTCCGAACGGCAGGGTGGAGGTGCCGGTGTAGAGGACGATGCCGGCGATGAAGTCGTCTCCGAGGCGGTCGGCCAGTCGGCGTAGCCCGCGGAAGTCGTCGAGACCGACGGTGGTGGCGGCTTTGACTTCGATGCCGACGACGTGGCCGGATCTGTTCTCGAGTACGGCGTCGACCTCGTACCTGCTTTGGTCGCGGTAGTGGGAGAGGTCGGCTTGCTGCTCGGACCAGGTGAGCTGGCGGGAGAGCTCGGACAGGACGAACGATTCGAGCAGCGGGCCGAACGGCGCCCCCGGCCTGAGCAGAGCGCGGGCATCAGTGGCGAGTTCGTTGGCAGCGATGCCAGAGTCGACGAAGATCAGTTTTGCTGCTGCGGTCGCTCGGGTGCCGAGATTGCGGGACCAGCCGGGGACGCGCTTGACCAGGAAAATCTCCTCCAGCGCCTGGAGGTAACGCGCAACCGTCGGCCGGCTCAGTCCGAGCGCGGACTCCAAGGAGTTGGCGGCGATGATGGTCGCGGATCTGGCGGCGAGCAGGCGTACCAGTTTGCGTAGTTCGCCTTTGTGCTGGATGTCGGACAGCTGCCGGGCGTCGCGGTCGATGAGCGCTTGGACGTACGCGTCGAGAAACCGCTGGCGGCGTCGCGGGTCGTCGCGGGTGGTCGCTTCGGGCAGGCCGCCGCGCACGATTCTGGCCGCGTAGTCGGCCCGGCTCACCGTCGATTCGTGTCGCAGGTCGGGACCGAGCGCGAAGATGGCATCGACGAACCCGTCCGGCTCAGTGTCGATCTCGCCCTGGGAGAACGGCCAGAGTTCGACGGTTTCCATCCGGCCGGGCAACGCGTCGGGGGCGGCGACCATGCCGAACAGCCGTGACGAGCCGGTGAGCAGGTAGCGGCCGGGGCGGGGATCCTCGTCGACGGCGGCCTTGATCGCGAGCAGCAGCTCCGGAGCGCGCTGGATCTCGTCGATGACCAGTAGTTCCTCGGAGTCGACGAACCCGACCGGGTCGGCGGTCGCGGCGGCTCGGTCCTGAGCACGGTCGAGGTCGCGGCGCTCGGCAAGCCGATCGCCGGCGACGATGCGGACCAGCGTGCTCTTACCGGCCTGGCGAGCCCCGCTGATCAATACGACACGGGTGTCAGCTAGGGCGGCGTTCACCTGCACGGCGACGCGACGTGGGACCAGGTGCGGTGTGGGCACCACCTCATGATAGCTGCCGGGTTTCGATCTGCGGGGCTACTCACTTTCGATATGCGGCACCCTTGATGTTCGATATGCGGGTGCCTCAACGTTCGGTTTGCGGGAGATCGTACGCGGTCAGCACAGCACCGACCTGACTCTCCGGAAGGTGTTCACCGCGGTGCAGTTCCGGACAACCGTTCGTTGATCGCGGCAAGGTCGAACGGTGTTGCGTCTCTGCCGCAGCCCGGGAACCAGTCTTCCTCGGGTGCGTCGCCCTGCCCGCCGACACAGACCGCGGAAGTCTCCGGCTGCTCGGTCTCGATGATGCGCTCGACCAGGATGCGATGCTCCCAACGGTCTCCAAGGTCGTAGACATATGTCAGAGCGGATCCGGCGTTCGGCGCCAGCCTTCCCAGTCTGGCCCGGAACTCGTCCGCGGTTTCCTCCAGACCGAAGAACGGATCGGCATAGCGGCGCCCGTCCACCGTGAACACGTGCAGATGATCGTCGTCCCAGTCGAAGACGATCTGAATCACTCGATGCAGTTCGTCCAAGGTCGCGGTGGCCGGCAGCCGTACCCGCCGCCAGACCGGTGGCCGTACCCGGGTAAGAGTGATCTTCAATTGATAGGTCGGGATCGGCGGCCCGCCCGCCGCGATGAGCTCGGCCAGGCCATCTCGCAGGACTGCCTCGTCGGGGTGCCCGCTGCCCGGCGCATCGAGGCCGCCCCGCTCGCGAAGGACCAGAAAGGCCTCGCGCGGACCGTCGACAGCCAGCGCCGCCGCCGCATATTCCACGGCGAGCCACCGAAGATCGGCCGGGTCTGGCTCCGCCGGTTCGTCCTCGTCCTCGTCCTCGTCCTCGAACTCGGCGAGTACGAGCCGGGCGTGCGCAGCCAGCGTCGGGACCTCGGCGGCTTGCTGCCACGCAGGCAGCGCGGCCTCGCCCAAGCCGGCCACCACGTCGACTGCCACGATCCGCTGCGCCGGTGGAGCCGTAGCCGCCGCGTCGAGCAACTCGGCCGCCGCCTTGCTCATCTCCCGCTCGGCCAGCCAAGGCCCCGCTTGCCGCCACACCCCGTCTCCGGGCAGCGTCGCCAGCCGTTCGAGAACCGCCGAGGCAGGCGCATCGGGAGACAACGGCGGCGGCCATTCGTCGAGCAGCCGCTGCCACATCCAACGACCCAGCTCGGTCACGCGTCGGTCGCCGTCCACCGCGCCGACCTCGCCGAGCAGTTCGAGCCCGGCATCCACCGGCATGACGCTTCGCCGGAACGCCGAGTAGACCGCGCTGGCGTCCCCGAGATCGAAATAGTGGAGCAGTTCGTGAACGGCCTCGGGAATGTCCTTCATCTCCGGCGGCGACTGAGCCGTCATCACCGTCAGGAGCGTCCGCAGCAGTATCGGAGCTCCCCGGCCACGGTCGTCGTGCGACTCGGTACGCAGCACCGCCCGGACCGCCGCCCACCAACGCTGCACCGGGTCGTCTTCGGTGGCGGAATCGGCAACCGCCCGGTTCGCCGACACACGCAGCCACCCGATCGCCTCGGCCGCCACCCAGGGCCGATGAACAACCTCGACATCCGCGGCCGTACGAACCCAGGCGGGAACCGTCACACCCAGGGCGGTCCCCGCGGCGGCGACGTCTACCGGACGTAACACGCCCTTCGGGGTCACCGGCTTGCCCTCGCCTACCCAGTCCACCAGCCGCCGCGCGCGAGTAACAAGCAGACAGCCATCGGCCAATTGACGAAGTTCGGACGTCACGACGAGAGAGCATACGAAAGCAGCGACCGGCGTCCCTCGGAAGGCCACGCGCCAGGCACCTCATGCGCGAGGCGCCCGGCGACGCTGCCGCAGGAGGCGCACCCCGCGGTACCGGTGCACGAACGATCGCGTGGACCCCTTGCGAACATCAAGTCACCCGCTGAAGGTGTTTCCTCGCTGTCCTCTTTCCTCGGCCGCGCTCGCCGATATGACAAAATCGGCAGGTGCGTCATCAGACCGCGGTTCGCCGCCTTCGAACGGTCGCCGAACGCTGTCAGCAGGCCAGCGGCCTGTGGGACGACGAGCCGTTCCTGCTTGCCGCGTACGCGTTCGGCTCGGTGTTGGAATCTGTCGCCGACGTGGACGTGGTCGATCTGGCGTTCGTGCTCAACCTGCCCGCCGAAGAGCTGCCGTGGTTCGCGGAGCCGCAGTCCCTGGTCGGCTTGCCGAGCCTGCTGGAGATCGACAAAGCGCCGGTGCGGTGGTATTGGCGTCCATCGGTATGGCCGGTCGCCAACCATCTGATTCATCGTCCACTGCGGGTGTGGTCGCTGGATGGACCCGACGAGAATGCGCTCGACGCGATGGAACGTGGCCAAGCCGAGCATTTGCGTATGCCGGCACCAACGGCCGAGCAACAGCGGGAACAGTTGAGCGTCGAGGTGGCCGCCAGCCTCTTCCACCTGCGCGGCGTCGAGGCGGAGTTCTGGGAGCGCGACTGGCGTTCGGCCCATAAAGGATCCGGAATTCATCCCGAGAACCACCTGTGGAACGCCGTCCACGGCTACCTGGACCTGCTCGCCACGACCGGCCAGCAACGGCCGGGACTCACCACTCGATCCAGTCCACCCGCGTCGCGAACTGCGTGACGCGATCTCAGTCGGGGTAGTCGGTCGGCGGGCGAACGAAGTGCGATTCGGGCATCGGTGCAGGCTGGCGCGATGAGTTCTGGAAGCCGACGCCCATGCAACCGCGGTGCCGCCCGATCGTCCCGGCGCCCTGATCTCACCATCGTGGCCGACAAAGATTGGGACTGCAGGGTCACCGGTCCGTCCGAGCGGTGCGCCAGTTCCGCAACCTCGTTCACTGGTGTGCCGGCGCCGTCTTCTCCTCGCATCGTGCGCAGCGAGTGGGGCACGGCGTGAGCGGGGCAGCCGTCACGAGTCCGCTAGCCCGCAGGATCGTCTCCGCGGTGTCCGACAGCGTCGAATTCGCTCCGATGACATGCTCGCCGGACACACCGAGCAGATCCCGCTCGGCGTACCACTGCGCCATATCGTCCACGGTGAAGTCGACGCTCGCCGCGCGTGTCTGATGTCGACGGACCGTTTCCTCGAACGGCACATCGAGGTAGTACACGGCGCTCGGCCCGCGATGCTCGCCGATCAGCCGGCGAAGGACCTCGCCGTACCGTTCGCGGTGCAGGATCCCCTCGAGGACGACGTGGTATCCCAGTCCCAGCAGGCTGGCCACAGTGGAAGCGATGAAGGCAGGCGCCACCGGATCGATCCCGCTGATGTCGTGCTCGCGGCAGACGATCCGCCGCAGATAGTCCTGTTCGACCAGGGCACATCCCCGCCCGTACCGGCGCCGCACCTCCCGCGCCACCGAACTCTTCCCGCTGCCTGAGTTTCCTCGGATGATGGCCAGCCGGCTCGTGCCGGAAGCGGTAGAGGATGCGTTCATCGCTATTCCCAGTCGTCGCCGATCAATCCGGTCGGCTCCCCTCGAGCCTATTCTCGATCGAGGCGGTCGCGGATCGGTGCCGCAATTGAGGCGGCCAAACCTTGACGTCAGGAGTTTTGCCCCGCGTCCGTCGCCGAGGCCGCCTGGGTCAGAAGAGTCTTCCCCGGTACGGGTGGGTGCGGCCCCACTTCTCCTCCCACCGCAGCAGGTCGGCCTGCCATTCCGGGAGGTCGGGGCGGTGCTCCCGGACGGCGGGCCGCTCCGGCTGGGCGACCAGGAAACGCCAGTAGTCCTCGATCGCCGCTTGGGCAACGTCGGCCGGGAACTCGCCCTCGGCGCCGGGCACCCACAAGTTGGTGATGAGCAGTGCCGACGGTGTGAATGACACGGCGTAGTTCTCGCTGCTCCATTCCTCGAACGGCGGCTCGCCGCGAGCCACGTCATCGGCCATCGCCAGCGCGTCCAGGGTGGCCAGAAAGAACCTGTCGAGGTCAGCGGTCAGCCACTGACCCAGCAGGATTCGTCCGGGCAACACCGCCCGAACCCGGACTCGGCCGTCGGCGGCATCGCCCGTACCGATGGGCAGTTCCTGCTCGTCCTGGTCGCCGGAGGGCGCCTGGGCCCGGCCGAGCGCGGCCACTACGTCGGCAAGCGTGCCGCCCAGGCCGGACGGGTCGATCGGGCTGGTCATCCCCAACCTCCTCGCGCGGGCAGTCTTGCCCGATCCGCGACCATATCGAAGCCTGTCCACTAAGGGACGGGCCCGGTTACGGCCGGGGTGTGCGGGAAGGCCCACTACGCTGGACCTATGAGCGAGTTCTCCGACGGGGTAGGAACCCGACGGAGCCAGCGGGTCAGCCGTACGCACCCCGTTGGACGGATTGGTTCACCTCACGCTCGTCCGCTGCGTCCGGCGGCGCAGTGGATCTCAACACGGAGCGTTCGTACCAATAGTGCGACGAACGCTCCAGTCCTAGCCGAGGTCGGCACGCGGCGGAAGACTCGGCGCTCGGTTCGCCGAGCAGGTAAGGAATCAGTTCACGTGTACAGGCGGGCAAGGTCGATGAGTTGGATGCCGGGATCGGCAGCAGCCATCGCGAGAAGGTCGTCGGTGAAGCCTCCGCCGCTGAACAGCAACAGCTGGCACCGGTCCGCGCGGATGTCGTTCCGGCCGTTGAGCAGGGTGCGGATGTGGGCCAGCCGCTGCAGGTGGCCTGTTCCGACGGTCTCGTTCCACTTGGCCTCGCCGATCGCGAGAAGGTCCTCGCGGTCCTGGTCGTCGCGGCCGAAGACGGCCACGTCCACTTCGTGCTGGGTTCGGGCGGCGGGGTCGTTGACGATGCCGGCCGCGACCCTGGTCGGATAGCCGCCGAGCAGGTCCGGGTCGGCCTCCCATCGGGCCCAGTTCCGGCAGATCGTCTCGAAATGCGGGCCGACGACCTTACTCAGGAAGGTGCGCTGCAGGCGGGGCCAGACCTGCCGGGCGCGACCGGTTCGTTCGAGGTCACCCCACGCTGGGCGCATAACGGCGTGGTAGAAGGTCAGGAGCGGCTCAGCAGCCCGGTAGACGCCCCTGTTGCTCTTGAACGCGTCCTCCTCGCGCACGACCAGTCCCGCATCCTCCAGCACCCCCAACGCATGGGCCAGGTCGGACGGTTGCCGGCCCAGGAAGGTGGCGATCTCGCCGCGGCGGGTACGGCCATCGGCGATCGCGGCCAGGACCGAGTGATACAGGGCGGGATCGCGGATGTCGGGTTCCTCCGCGAGCAGATAGCGGGCCTCCCGGAACAACGGGCGGGCCGGGTTCAGCACGGCACGGACGACCCAGTCGTCGAAGTCCCCCGGCCCGGCCGGAGAATCGTCCTGGGTGAACTCGTGCCGATACGCAGGCGTGCCGCCGACGATCGCGTTGACGAGCAGGGCGGTGCGTGGGTCGTCGATGTACCAGAACCGGGCGGCTGCCCGGTAGTCCAGCGTCCGGACCACCAATTCCAGACCGGCTCGTCCCCGCAGCGGCGCGGCCCCGGACAACAACCCACCCATCAACGACAACGCCGAACCACACAACAGCAGCCGTACCTGCGTGTTCGAGCGCTGTCCGGCCGGATCGAGCGCACGCTGAATGATCGAGGGCAGCGCTGGGCTGGCGCGGGCCAGGAACGGAAACTCATCGATCACCACCGGCATCGGTCCGCGCGAGGCCATCGACATCGTCCTCGTGATCGCTTCGTCCCAGTTGACGAACCGCAGCGGTGTCGCCTCACCGAGGTGGTCGCCGAGCGCCTGCCCGTACTGCCGCAGCGCATCGGCCTCGGACGACTCGGTGGCGGTGAACACGAACCCGCCAGCCGCCTGGACCAATGCGTCGAGCAGGAACGTCTTGCCCTGACGCCGACGACCGGAAACGACACCCAGGGTCGCCCCGCCCTGCGGCAGGCGAGCGAAGCGGACCAACTCGTTCCACTCGTCGTCCCGGTCGAAGATCTCGCTCGGCTTTTCCACGACCCTCCCCATGTAAGCGTAGTTACTATAACTATACTTACATGAGCTTGATGCGGCTGGATCGGGCCACTTGTCCGTGCCGGGGCAGTGCAAAGGTCACGGTTCCAAATCAGCTCGACCCGGCCTCGGCGGTCACGCGGATAGATCTCCAGACGGCGGTCGCTGCGGCGTTCTCCGAGGCCACCGCAGCGAGCACAACCCGCTGGCGTTCGTCGATAGCGTTGGGTTCGCTGGCCTATCCTTCGGCGCTCGCTGCCACCGGGTCCTGCTGGAGGGCGAGGTCGTCGACGCTGAGTACGAGGCAGCCGAGGATGTCGCCCAAGACGGTCCGCTGGACACGTGTCAGGGGGTTCACGAAGATCGCGGCGTCGACGGGCCGCCCCGCCAGGGCGCTCCCACCACCGGTCGGAGGCTCCCAGCGTTGAACGTACCGGCCCAGCACTCGGCTACCGCGGGCTTCGGCGAGGGGCGCCTGTATTCACCGCCGGGCACGCCGAGCCGCGTCGTGCGTTGCCTGACCCAGCGCTCGTCCGAGGGGAGTGTCAAGAAAACGGTGTAACTCGATCTTGCTGAAGGTCAGTTACGGCCTGCGGTGAGGCGTCCTTCGAAGGCGAGGTCGAAGGCGTTGAGGGCGGGTTTCCAGCGGGTGATCCAGCGGCGGCGGCCGGTGCCGGTCGGGTCCAGGGCCATCACGGCGAGGTAGACGCATTTCAGTGCGGCCTGCTCGTTCGGGAAGTGTCCGCGGGCCCGCACGGCCCGGCGGATCCGGGCGTTCACGCTCTCGATCGCGTTCGTCGAGCAGACGACCTTGCGGATCTCGGCGTCGAAGGCCAGGAATGGCACGAACTCGGCCCAGGCGTTCTCCCAGAGCCGGACGATCGCCGGGTATTTGTCGCCCCAGGTCTCGGCGAACTCGAGGAACCGCTGCTCGGCGGTGGCCTCGGTCGGTGCGGTGTAGACCGGTTTCAGTGCTTTGGCGATCGCGTCCCAGTGCTGGCGGGACGCGTACTTGAACGAGTTGCGCAAAAGGTGCACCACACACGTCTGGACCACCGTCTTGGGCCAGACGGTGTTGATGGCATCGGGCAGCCCGGTCAGGCCGTCGCAGACGGCCATCAGCACGTCCTCGACGCCGCGATTCTTAAGCTCGGTGCACACCTGGAACCAGAACTTCGCGCCCTCACCGCCGTCGCCGGCCCACAGCCCGAGGATGTCGCGAGTGCCTTCGGCGGTGACCGCCAGGGCGACGTAGATCGGCCGGTTGGCGACCTTTCCATCGCGGATCTTCACGTTGATCGCGTCCAGGAACACGACCGGGTAGACGCGGTCCAGGGGCCGGTTCTGCCACTCGGCCATGCCGTCCATGACCTTGTCGGTGATCGTGGAGATCGTCTGCCGCGACACGTCGGCGCCATAGACTTCGGCCAGGTGAGCGCTGATCTCACCGGTGGTCAGGCCTTTAGCTGACAGCGACAGGACCATGTCCTCGACCCCGGTCAGCCGGCGCTGTCGGTTCTTGACGATCTGCGGCTCGAACGAGCCGTCCCGGTCCCGCGGCACGACGATCTCGACCGGGCCGACGTCGGTCAGCACCGTCTTCGCCCTCGACCCGTTGCGGGAGTTCCCGCCGTCCTTACCAGCGAAATCATGCTTCTCATAGCCGAGGTGGTCGGTGATCTCGCCGTCCATTGCAGCCTCGATCACCCGCTTGGTCAGCTGCTGCAGCAGACCACCCTCACCGGTCAGCTGCAGGCCCGAGGACCGGGCCTGCTCAACGAGCTGACCGATCAACTCGCCGTTCACCCCGGCCGGCAGGCCAGGCTCCTGCTTCTTCTTCGCCACCGCGGCAGTATCCACGGCGTCCGTCGTCATGGTCATCAGATGCGTCTCCTTGATCAGGAGTTACACCGTTCTTTTTACAGTCCCAGGCTCAGGGAAGACTTCGATCGAGATCGTTGAGGGAAAGCTGCGTCGTGCTGAGTATTGCGAATGTGAGTCGGTCGTACTTGTCGCACGCGGAAACGGTTTGGGCCGTCAGGGATGTTTCCCTGACGGCCCGTCCTGGTGAATTCGTGTGCATTTCCGGGGCAAGTGGTTCAGGCAAGTCGACGTTGCTGAACCTGCTCGCGGGTCTGGACGGCGCCGACCATGGTGAGATCACTGTCGCCGGCGCCAGGGTTGACACGCTGAGCGAGACCGAGCGGGCCCGGATGCGACTGGAAACCGTCGGTGTGGTGTTCCAGGACCACAACTTGATCGAGGAGTTCACCGCAGCCGAGAACGTCGCATTGCCGCTGGAAGTGCTGGGGACGGACAGCCGGCAAGCTCTGCAACGAGCGGGTGAGGAGTTGTCCCGGGTCGGCCTGGCGGGCCTGGACCGCCGGTTGCCCCGGCAGTTGTCCGGTGGGCAACGGCAACGCGTCGGTTTGGCCCGAGCCGTGATCGGTGACCGCCGGGTCCTTCTCGCGGACGAACCAACCGGCGCTCTCGATTCCAAGAATTCCCGGGAGTTGTTCCGATTGATCAGGTCGCTGTGCGACCAAGGAGTCCTCGCTGTGGTCTGTTCGCACGACGTCATGTGCAGGGAATTCGCTGACACCGCATACGAGATGGTCGATGGCGGCCTGGTTGCGTGCGGCTCGGCGGAGCGGACCATGCCGTGATTCATGTTCGCCTGGTGCTGGTGCTGGGTCGCCGTTTTCTGCGGGACCGCGCGCAGGCGCAGTTCGCGCTGATCGCGTTTGTGTCGTCCGCGTTCCTGATCACGATGGTCATCACGCTGGCGGCGTTCAGCCCTAGCGGCGACCAGGTCGTCGAGCGGGATCTCGGACGGTTTGGCCATAGTCTGTCTGTCGGCAATCTCGGAGGCATACGCCCTGGAGACGACCAGCTCGTCCGAGACGTCGTCGCGGCGGGGCGTGCGGCCGGCGCAGCCGACCTGGCAGCGGAGTTGCTGTCGCTGGACTTACGGCACACCGGTACCAACACCCGCCTGACCTACCGGGAAACGGTTTGGGCGGCGGATCCGTTTCCCCGCAGGTTCGTGCTGACCGGCGGGCGGTGGCCCACCCGTCCCGGCGAGGTCGTGGTGACCAATGCCGAAACTTTGCGCATCGTCCCGGGCGCAGAGGTGTCCACGTTGTCGGGCCGAGCTCGTTTCCGCGTTGTCGGTGTCGCCGCCGACCGCTACTACGGCAATCCCGCTGTGCTGGCGGCGCCGGGCACTTGGGCCGGTCTGGACAAGGACATCGCAACAGCGTTCGCCTCGGTGCAGGCCTCCCCCAACCTCTACTGGGGTGCGGCTCCCGCAGAGCCGGTCATCGCGGCGGTAAGCCGGGTCGCGGCTCGCTATTACCGCACGACGGAGAAGGCGGCCGTCAGGGAGTTGGCCCCCGCTCTCCGGACTGTGGAAGCTGCGAAAGCGGATCAACAACGACGGCAGACCTGGGTGGGGCGCGCCCCGGCCGCCTATCAGGCACCTTCTTGGGTGTTGCCGGTATTGGCTGTCCTGCTGGTTTTCGGTCTCAACGACCGACGACTCCGCCGCAGCACCCGCATCCTGCGCTCCGTGGGTGTGCCGCCTCGAGTCGCGGTTGCCAGTGTGGCCGTGTCCAGCGCCGCGTGGACGCTGGCAGCAACACTCGCCGGCGCGGCCGCGGGAGTGGGTCTGGGCGCCGCAGCCCGTCTCGTCTTGGCCCGTTTCATCGATGCACCCCTACCTCCTCTGGGCGGCCTAGGCGAACCGATCCTGCGGCTGGTCGCCCTGACGCTGGCGGGCTGCATGGCGGCGTCCCTTCTCCTGATGGGCACCGGTCTGCGGCAGCGTCGGCGCCCCGCCAAGCCCGCCGCCGCTCGCCGCATCACGCCGGCCGCGAAATCCCGAATGCACGCAATCCGTCTTGCCGCAGCCACCCTGATGGTCGTGGCGGCTGCCCTGCAGGTTCCCGGCATGAACGTGCCCCGCAAGGCCATGGTGTTCGCGGCCATGGTCGGCGTAGCCGTACTGCTCGTCACACCGGACATCGTCCGATATGTGTTGCGGCGGTTGCCCGAGCGTGGCCCGCGGTCGCGCCTCGCCGGCCGCCAGCTCACCGGAGACCACCGACGCGCCGTTATCGCCGTAGCCGTGCTCGCCACTGCGCTGGGCGGGCCACTGGGTTTCCTCACCCTGTTGCACACGATGATCGTCTCGGTTGATGCCAGCAACGTGCCCGACACCGGTCCCGGCCAGGTCGCAGTGAGCGGCAGTGGCGGGTTTCTCCAGCCGCCCCTGCCCGCACTGGTGAACACCGTCCGCACCGCACTTCCCGGCCGTACGCAGGTCCAGTTGAGATCCGTCTACTCGGAGAAGGCCGGCTTCGTGGTGCCCCGAGGAACAGATGTCGGTTATTTCCTGGCCGTCGACACCCCGCAAGAGGTCGCCGCGCTCGCGGGCCGACCGCTCACCGGCGAGCAGACGGGCACCTTGCAGGCCGGCGGAATCCTCAGCTGGGACGACCCGGCACCCGACGAATACGTTCTCGTCTCCGGCACGAGTCCGTCGAACGCACGCGAAACGCCGCCACTGCCCGCCCGACAGCTCCGGTTGGCCAAAGCCGATTGGAACCGCGGCGCATACGGCATCATGCTGACTACCACCGTGCAGCGGCTGAAACTGCCGTTGTCGACCGGTGCAGTGTTCTTCACCGGCGTATCCGACGAAGAGGCGACCGCCGCCCGCCAAGCCGCGCTGGCCGCCGGTCTGAATACACGCGATGTCCTGCTGGACGAAGCCCCACCGCCCCCGGTGCCGCCGGTTGCCCTCTACGCCTCGGCCATCGGACTGTTCGCCCTGATCCTGCTGGTGGCAATGGCCGTGGCCCGCGGGCAGGTCAGCGCGCTGCGGGCCTACCTCGGCACCCTCATCGCGGTCGGCGTGCCCACCGCATGGGCCCGCCATGTCCTGATCTACCAACAGGCGGTGACCGTCGCCCTCAGCACGCTGCTAGCGGCCCTGATCGCCATCCCACCGGTGATCGTTGCCGCCTGGCGGCTACCGGGATACGTGCTCAGCATCCCGTGGGATTGGCTGGCCCTGGTAACCGGCGCATTCTACGCCGCCACCCTCGCGATGACGCTCCTGACCGCCCGGCGGCTACGCGCCCGTGACCGTACCGCGTATACGACATGAGGGCGGTCGGCAGTTCGCGGTCGGTGGCCGCACCAGGGTCGCGGCGACCAAGATCAACTGGTCTTCGGCGAGACCGAGTAAGAATCACGATGCGTTGCCGGGTGCCCCCGACGACTTGCGCTCGCGCAGGTTGGCGGGGGTTTTGCATGCTCGTGGTGGGCCGGACGTTGCACCATGCGAACCACCCGATCATCGTCACCGGCGACCCACTGCCCGGACGTTTGGCCATTTCAAGGGGTATTCGACCAGCCCAATAGCCTGATCCAGACCCACCCTCAGCCACCTCGGAGGGCTGCGCTACCGGGCCGGGGGACCAAGATGGCGTCGCACTTCAGCCGCGAATCTAAGTACGCCGGTGCGTTGCAGAAGGACGAGGACCTCCGGCACGGTGTTCGGCACTCGTCGGTAGGACGCGGCTTGCTGACCGAACACATCCATGGTCAAGCCTGGGTAGAGATCGAGTTGGTCGAGGAGGAAATCGTCGGGGTCAGTGCGGGGCTCCGGCTCGTTGACGTGGCGACCAGCTCGACCATCGTGATGCGGTCGGGCACGGCCAAGAAAGTTGGCCAAGGGGACGTACGCCGTGCTGACCTCGTGACCACCAACGGCACGATCACGCTGGCCGGGAAGACCGTGAAGGTGTCGGGGTCGTCCAAGCTGACGATCGACGCCCGGCACGGCAAGCCCCTCGGGCTCGGGCTCAGTCCCGTTTCTGCGGGTCGCCAGTACTCGCTCACCATGCGCATCTGCGCCCGGAACAGCGCGAGCGAAGAGATCGAAGCGTCCAACTTCACCGCCCCAAAGCTGTACGTCGTCCCGAGCTCCTCGAAGCACCTCGGCTTCACCGCGCTCGGCACGTGGAGCGACAACTCCGGTACCACCGACAGCTACGCGGTTCTGCATCGGACCCCCGACGTAGCTTCCGGGTCAGCTCGTCGGCGATCACGAAGAACAACGAGAACTGGAACATCGGCAGCTACTTCGCGAAGCGGAAGGTCAGCGCCGGCAAGTCGGACAACCTGAGCTTCTTCAACTCGGCCTAGGGGCCCAGCTCGCACCTGCCGGTCACCATCCGGGGCGTCGTACAGTTCGGGCTCAACGACATGTTCGCCGACCCGGCCTTCCCCGGCGCCGGTTCGGTCGAGGGCGGCGACAAGGCCTCGGCCGCCCTGTACTTCGGCGGCAAGGCCGTGGCCATGAAGCAGGACAAGGGCTGGGAACCCGAGTCGACCTACATGTACTACACCGTGAAGAAAGGCCGGCTGGTACACGCTCACCAACACCGCCACCCGGTGGTACCCGGAGATCACCTTCCCGTCGGGGATGCTCTCGACGACCAGCCGGGTGACCTACCGGTTCAAGACCAAGCCGAACGCCAGCACCCTGCCCGGCGTCTATTCGGTGCACCTGTCGCCGGCCGGCCTCAGCCTGACCAACAAGGCCAAGCCGGGCACCAAGACCAAGGTCGCGATCAAGCTGCTTCGCACCACTGTCGACCCGGACGCCAAGCGCGGCACCGATCCGAAGCTGAGCAAGCTGACCGCGCAGATGTCGCCGGACAGCGGCAAGACCTTCTCCACGTCCACGCCACACTCCCCTCAGGCTCGCCCGCAACCGCATGACGGTTGCCTGACGGAGTTACGAGTTGTTCTGGGCACGCACATAGGGCAGGCAGAACGGGTTCGTCCAGATCGGCCGGTCTGCGGTCTCCAACGCCGATCCCAATGACATCGACGCGGGTGACATAATGCGCGATCGATGACTACCCAGATTCACGTTCTTGATCACGTAACTACTCGTCCGGGGTCCGGCCCGAGCCGCTCCCGGCTGCGGCTGTCCGGCCTGATCGCCGCCGCCCTGGCCGCAATCGTCGCTGTCGGCATGAGCCTGTGGCCCGCCCTCAACAACGACGTAACGTACGCGTTGGGCGGCATCGAAACGGCCGGCCGGGGCGGGGTGAGCGTGTGGGACGTCTTCATCGCCCGCCCGGTCGCCTACCGGTTGCTGATGGCCCTGCTCGGCGCGCTGGTACCCGACGGCGCGTCCCTTTCCACGGCTCACCTGATCACCCACCTCGGCGGCGATCTGCTGGTCGCCGGGGTCGCCGTCGTTTTGTTCCTCGGCCTGCGGCGCAGCCTGAACGCGCGGGCGGGTGCCCTGGTGGCCGCGGCCACCGGCCTGGCCCTGATCGTGTCGCCGCCTTGGCACTTCCTCGAGCCGGACTGGGTCGCCGCTCTGCTCGCCGTACTCGCCGTCGGGGCCGCGCTCGCTCCGCGCCGACTCTGGCTCGGCGCAGTTCTCGGTGGCTTCGCCGCGTTCCTGGCCATCGCCGTGAAGCTGGCCACCTTTCCCCTCGCCGTGCTGGCGCTGCTGCTGGTAGGCGTACTCGACCGCCGCCGGGCCGCCTGGGCCGGGGCCGCGATGCTCGGCCTGACCGTGATCTGGTACGCCGCGACCAAGCACTTTCTGCCCTGGGAGACCCTCTGGCTGGCCGACCAGGCCAACCTGGTCGCGAACTCGCCGATCCACCACGGCATCCGCTGGCACGACATTCACCGGCTGCTCGTCGGCCTGGGCGACGTCACCCTGCTGAGTCCCATCGTGGCCGTCGCCCCGGCCGCTGCGGCGGCACTCGTCCGCCGGGTCGCACCGGGCCGTCCGCGGTGGATCGCCACGGCGATCGCGGTGGTGGCGGCAGGCCTGGTCCTGGCCTCCGCATACGGTCAGGGCGAGTTCTTCATGTACCACTTCGCCGCCGTACCTGTGCTCGCGGCCGGCGTGTGGGCCGCCGCGTTCGCGCTCGGCCCGGCGGCCCGGACACCACTGCTGGTGAGCACGGTGGTGGTCGCGGCAGCCAGCTTCGTCCTGCTCCGCCGCCCGCCGGAATGGCGGCACGACAACGTCACAGCGGTAACTCTCACCTTCGCCGCGTTGGCTGTCGTCACGGCCATCGTGACGTGGCGGAACCATGGGCGGGCGGCCCGCCCGGCCCCGACCGCCGCCGGTGCTCTCGCTTTGGTGGCGGCGACGGTGCTGGCCGTTCTCCCGCATGCCCCACTGGCCTTCAGCGGCTACAACTACGCCCTCGGCAACGAGCGCCCGGACGGCACCGGCTACACCGCACTCCGTGAGCGCATCGGACCCGACACTCCCGTGATCTACCTGTCCTTCGGCTCGATCAACTACCTGCTCGGCAACCCGACACAGTGCCGCTATCCCTCACCCCAATGGCTGCAACGCGGCACCTACGTACGGCCGGTGCGCTCGACCCGAAGTTATGCCGACAACTTCCGTTGCCTTACCGATGACCAGCAGGCGCAGTATCTCGTGTGGCAGCCCAAGTGGTTCTCCCAGACGAAGTCGAGCGCCGAGGTCCGCACGGTACTGAACGACCGGTTCGACTGTTCCCTGCCCGCGCGCATCCCGGCCCCGAAGGAACTCGTGGTCTGCCCGGCTCGGAAATAGACATTGATGAACGCCGAGGTGCTGGGCCAGATCACCTGGGGACGCACCAACGGTGAGATCGCGGCCGCCCTCTTCGTAGCCGGGCCGCGGGCGGGACACACATCGGCAACGCGTTCGGCGATATTGAGCGGGGGCGGCATCCAGGCGGCAAGCTATGCGATCAAGCAGGGCCTGACCCGACGAGAGGTGACGACGATGGACGATGCTCCCGACGACGAGCCGGATGCTGACGAGACGACGTACGAGGTGGACGGCGACACCATCATGTCCGACGCCTCGCTCGAGTCGGACGTGGACGAGCCTGGCTCGAGCGAGTGGCGTCGCGACGAGGACTAGCCGCGCGGAGCCAACACGACCGGGTCGGTGCTCGGGACCTAGACCGGAGCGGCGATGACGTTCAGCAGTTGCAGCTTCTCGTAGCTCTCCGTTCCGGGGATGGCCGTGTAGACCAGGATCGAGTGCCCCTGTTCGGGGTCGACCATGACCTGGCAGGTCAGGTCGAGGTCGCCCAGTTCGCGGTGCACGAACCACTTGGTCTCGTGGTAGCGGACGCCGACCTCGTGCCCGTTCCACACCCGCCGGAACTCCTCGTTCGTGTCGAGCAGGAGCTGCTTGATCTGGGCGGCACGCGAGTTCGGCCCGCGCAACGTGGCGATCTTGCGCAGTCCCGAGGCGAACATCTGAGCCCGCAACACCCCGCTTATCACCACTCGGCGCCGTGCAGTCAAATCTTGCGCATGTCAGTAAATCGATGCCGGACGCGTCACATTCAGCCGACACAGAGTGGTCAGGGTCGATGAATTGACGGCTACCCGTCCACAATGGCGGGGCACGACCAAGATCGTGCATCCCCAGAGAAGGGTAGTCACGCTCCATGTCGTCACGCTCGTCGCTGCGGCGCCGACTGTCGGTGACCTCGACAGTCGCAGCGCTGCTCACCGTCGGCGCGATGGGGGTGCCCGGGACAGCCCAGGCGCAAACCCCCGCAGCTCCCAACCCGTCCCCCGCCACCGCCGAGGATTCCGACTCCGTGGCCGCCGCCGTCGCGCGGGCCCGCCGAACCGGGGAATCCGCCCCCGTCCCGTCGTTGACCAGCGAGTCGTCGACGACGTCAGCCGCGCCCGACGGCAAGCTCACCACCACATACTCGTCAAGCCCGGAACGCGTACGGCGCGACGGCGAGTGGGTGCCTATCGACACCACGCTAGTCAAGCAGGCCGACGGTAGTTACGCGCCGAAGGCGGCGACCACCGACGTGTCCTTCGGCGCCGGGGGCAGCACCGCCCTCGTCGCGCTCAAGGACGGCCGCTCCTCGCTGCGCTTCAGCTGGCCGAGCAAGCTGCCCGCCCCGATCATCTCGGGTGACACGGCGACCTACGCGAACGTCCTGCCCGACGTGGATCTGCAGGTCACGGCGGACGCCAGCGGCTACTCGTCGATGCTGGTGGTGAAGAACGCGAAAGCCGCGACCAACCCGGCCCTCCGGAAGATCGATTTCGGACTCTCCGGCACCGGCGTCAAGATCTCCGGAACGCGCGACGGCGGCGCGGAGGCCGCCGACACGCGAACCGGCGAGACCGTCTTCCACACGAACACCGCCCTGATGTGGGACAGCAGCCCGGCCGAGGACGCGGCGGCCACCACCAAGAAGGAGACCGGGCGCTCCGGCCTCCTCCGGGACGAGCGACCCGGTCCCGGCAAGCTCGGGGGCCGTCGCGCCCAGGTGAAACTCGCCGTCGGCGGCGGCAAGCAGACGCTGACCCCCGACCGGGCCCTGCTGACCGCGAAGACGACGAAGTTCCCGGTCTTCATCGACCCCGCCTGGACCGGGAGGAAGAGCCAGCAGAACTGGGCCCGCATCTCCAGCAACGGGTGGAACGTCTACAACTCCACGGCGAAGACCGGCGCCGTCAGCGCGCGCATCGGCCTCGACGACTGGGACGGCGGCGCCGGTGAGCGCGCCCGGACGTACTACCAGATGGATATGTCCGGGGTCGCCGGGGCTGAGGTCTCGAAGGCCACGCTGTACGTCGTGCAACGGTGGGCCGCGTCCTGCTACAACACCGCCGCGGTGGTGTACGGGACGGCCTCACCGAGCTCGTGGAACGCCGCTGGGCTCTCCTGGGGGCACGAACCCAAGAAGAAGACCGGAATCCTGTCGACGTTGAACGGCCGCGAGACCGACTGCGGCACCAAGGACGTCCGGGTCACGCCGGCCTCGTTCGAGTTCAACGTGCTCAGCTACATCAAACCGAATGCTCTGAGCGGGGCGCCCCGGGCGACCTTCCTGGTCGAAGCGGCGAACATGAACGACAAATACCATTGGAAGCAGCTCGGCTACGGAGGTGGCGCCCGCCTCTCGATCGAGTACAGCTACCGCCCGTACCTGTACAAGAACACCGGCCTGCCGACGGTCAACCCCTCGATCTACGACATGGGCCGTTACCTCACCACGACGAGCACGCCGACGCTGACCGCCAAGGGCACCAACGGGGTGCACAACGGCAGCCAGGAGAACGTCCTGATGCGGTACGAGTTCTACCGCGGCAGCCAGCTGATCGTCAGCAAGAACACCGGCTACAGCCAGTACGGCCAGTCCTGGACGATTCCCCGGTTGCAGGACGGTGACTACCGGTGGCGCGCCATGCCACAGAACCAGTCCAAGCTGTGGGGCAAGAAGTGGACCGCCTGGCAGAACCTGACCATCGACACGGTCGCGCCGTGGGCGCCCAAGGTGAAGTCCACGCAGTTCCCGTCCAAGCAACTGGGCGGCGCGTTCTCCGACAAGGGCACCTTCCAGATCACCCCGGACAAGACCGGCGGCCACAAGGACAACATCACCGGCTACTTGTTCTCGCTCGACGGTGACCTGACCAACGTCACCTACAAGGCGCTGCCGGCCAACCAGCGGATCACCTGGTCGACCAGCATCACCACCCCGGTTCCAGGCAAGATCTACTACGCGAGCGCGGACAACGCGGCCGGCACCGGCACCGCCGTCCTCAACGGCGCCGCCGGCCCACAGTTCACGCCCGGCACGTCGGGCGCGCACAAGCTGACCGTCAAGGCGGTCGACCAGGCCGGCTCGACCTCACCGCAGACCGCGTACGTCTTCTACGCCGGCCGCAGCACGCCGACCTACGCCACCGCGACCAAGCTGGTCAACGGCGGCACCGCAACCAACACCGACGGTACGACCACGACGGTCCCGCCGGCCTCGGCCACCACCACCGGCAAGGTCGTAACCCAGGCCGCGCCGGCCGGTGCCTACTACGGCGACGGCTTCCAGGCGGTGCTGGCCAACAACGGCACGGCCAAGGTGGCGAAGAACGACACGGTGACGTACTCGTTCAACGTGCCCGCAACCGGGTTGTGGGAAGTCGGCGTCCATCTGACGACCGGCACTGCCAACGGCGTCTACGACCTCGTCTTCGACAAGGGCAAGTCGACCGCCAAGACCCTACTGACCGGCTACGACACCTACGCCACCACGGGCGAGACCCGGTTCGTCAATTTCGGTGTTCTGAAGGACAGCTCGGGCAAGGCGATATCGCTCGCCCAGGGCATGCACACCATCACGTTCACCATGACGGGCAAGCACACGGATTCGGCCGGCTACCAGTCGGGCATCGATCTGGTGCGGCTGGCGCCGACGTTGACCTGCCCGATCAACAACACGACGGCTTGCCTCAACAACACCGCGGTCAGCACCTTCACGGCCGGGACCAAGCCCGCCGTCACGACCGCCGACGCCGACGGCGCGGGGGCCAGCTTCGAGGCCGCCGACCTCAAGGCGGCCGGTTGGAACCCGGGCAGCACGGTCACCGTCAACGGAGCCGCCATCAAGCTTCCGGCGGCGTATGGCGCCGGGGCGAACGACAATATGCTCGCTTCCGGCCAGATCGTCACTGTGCCGACGAGCGGCGTTGTCAACACGGGCAACGCGGTGGTCTTCGCCGGCTTCGCCACCCACGGGCCCGTGCTTGGAGCGACCGGCACCATCACGTACGCGCAGGAGAGCTGCGGCATCAAGAGCCAGGCCTACACGCTGGACTCGACCGCCGACTGGACCAGGATCCCGGCCGGCGATGCCGTGCTCGGGTTCCCGCGCTACAACAAGAGCAACGCCACGCAGGTGACCGCGCCGGTCGGCGTCTTCGCCGTCAGCGTTCCGTTGCAATGCCCCGGCGCCGTCGTGGAGAGCATCACGCTGCCCGTGGTGTCGACCGTGGCCCAGGCCGGAGCAGCCACCCTGCACTTCTTCGGTCTGGGCATCCGCCCGACCTCGATCACCGGCTCAGCGCACTGGGCCGGCAGCTGGTCGACCGCCCCCGACACCGCGGCCGTGCTCACCACCGCCGGCACGGCGGCCGGCCTCAACGGGCAGACCGTCCGCATCCCGGTCCGGCTGACCCTGGCCACCGGCGGCGACGCCCACAAGGTACGGGTCCACCTGTCCAACGCCACCGGCAAAACACCGGTCACGTTCGGGGCGGCTTCGTTCGCGATTCAGGACAGCGCGGGTGGTGCGGCCGCGGCGGCCACCCCGGTGGCGCTGACCTTCGGCGGCGCGTCGAGCGTCACCGTGCCGGCCGGGGCCGACGTCGTCAGCGACCCGGTTGCCCTGACCGTGCCGGAACTGACCACGGTCCTGGTCAGCCTCAAGGTCCAGGGAACCCTCACGGCTCTGGCCGGGCACCGCGACGGCCGCACGCCGATCTACACGAGCGCCACCGACGGCGCCGACCACACCAAGGAACAGGCCGCGACGGGCTTCACCAAGTCCACCATCGCCGGCCTGCCGTTCGTCTCCGGCGTCGACGTCACCACCTCGGCCACCAAGCCGGCCGGGGCGCTCGTGCTCTTCGGGGACCAGACGGTCAACGCGGACACCGCCACCGCCGACGGGGCCAGCCAGCTCGACAGCCGCCTGGCGACAGCGCTGGCCGCGGCGCCCGACGGCGACCGCGTGGTTCCGTTCGGCGTACTCAACCAGGGAACCGGACGAGCTCCGCTACCGGCAGCGGCCGATCGCATCGCCGGGAACGCGGGCGGGCAGGTGGATCGGCAGATTCTGAGCCAGACCGACCTGCGTACGGTGCTGATCTCCACCGGGACGGGCGACCTGCTCGCCTGCACCGGCACCGCCGACGCCTGCGCCACCCAGGTGCAGGACAAGCTGGTCGCACTGGCCACTCAGGTGCAGGAGTACCGGGCCGACGACACGGTGGTGCTGCCGGCCAAGGTGGGCGCGCCGAAGGTGTACGTGGCGACATTGCCGCCGTTCACAGCGACCCACACCGCAGCCCAGGAAGCCGCGCGGGAAGCCGTCAACGCCTTCATCCTGGGCACCGACGACAGCACGGTCCTGAGCGGCTACGCGGACGAGGCGATCGACTTCGCGTCCGCGGTTTCCACCGAGAGCTCGGCGACCTCGGACACCGTGCTGGCCGACTATCTGACCGACTCGGCACCGAACGACCTGTACTACCAGGCTCTGGCGCAGCAATACCTAGACGATTCGCCGTTCGGTGACCGGGCCGACGACTCGCAGACCGGCGGCACCGACCCCAGCGCGGCGGCGATCGCGGTGTGGCGACTCGACGACGGGACCGGCGACAACGCCAAGGATGTCGGCTACGGCACTGGTCCCGACCGGGAGACCCACGACGCCTGGCTGAACCAGGTGAACTGGGGCTCCGGCCGCATGGTGGGGCAGGTCGCGGGCACGTTCAACGGCACCAGCAGCTACGGCCAGACCGACCTGAAGCCGAACACCACGAAGAGTTTCTCGGTCTCGGCCTGGGTACGGCTCACCGACAAGTCGGCCGACCGCGCGGTGTTCACCCGCAACGCGGCCGGCTACGCGCCGCTCGTGCTGTTCTACCAGAAATCGACCGACCGCTGGCTGGCCCAGATCCCGTCCGCCCCCGCGGGAGACACGGTCGTCTGGAACGACGCCCTGTCGGTCGAACCGGCCCAGGAGGACGTCTGGACACACCTGGCCGCCGTCTACGACTCGGAGCTCAACTCCCTGACGCTGTACGTGAACGGGGTCGCCGAGACGTCCGTCGAGGAGGTCAAGCCGTTCAACGACGCGGACGGGGCGACCTGGATCGGCCGCAGCGGCAGCACGTTCTTCCAGGGCGACATCGCCGACCTCAAGGTGTGGGCCCGACCGGTCAACCCCGACGAGATCGACGAGGCGGCCGACGCGGTGCCGCTGGTCGACTGGGAGTTCGAGGACGAGTCCACCCCCGGGGTGGCCGTGGACAGCACCGGCCTGGGCCACAACGGCACCATGTCGGCCGGAGTCATCTCGGCCCCCGGCCGCAGCGACTGGAACATGGTGAGCGCCAACCTGAACGGCACCGACGGCGAGGTCACCTCCCCGGCATTACTACGAACCGACCAGTCCTTCACGGTGGCGGCGTGGGCCCGGCTGACAACTGCGGGCGGCGACTACACCGTGGTCGGCCAGGACGGCACGCAGGCGGGCCGTTTCAGGCTCCAGTACGCGCAATCCTGCACGTGCTGGAGCTTCGCCATCAACGACACCGACACGGCGACCCCGGCAGCCACCAGGGTCAACGGCCCGGCCGGGGTCGAGGCCGGCGTCTGGACCCACCTGGCCGGCGTGTACGACGCTGGGGCGAACGTGCTGAGGCTCTACATCAACGGCGCCGAGGCGGCGACCGCGCCGCTCACGGCCACCCCGTGGAACGCGACCGGTACCTTCGTGGCCGGCCGCACCCGCTCCGCGGGCCAGCCTTCCGGCTGGTTCCCCGGTGACGTCGACAGCGTCCGCGCCTACCAGGGCGTGGCCGCACCCGAACTGATCACCGAACTGAGCCAGGAACCGTAACCCGATCTGGTGGTGGCCGGCACCCCGGCCACCACCAGATGCTTACCGAACAGCGGTCAGTCGACCACGAGGATGGGCCGGTGCTCCGGCCCGACCACGCCGGCCTCACCGAGCACGGACCTCACTTCGTCACCGATGAACAGGGTCGGTACAGAAGTCCGGCATTCGGAAAGACGGGTGCCCCGGCTCACACGCGAAGGGGGGTGCATGCTTCGAACGCGCCGTACGGCGTCTCCGAGTCGTGACCTCCCGCAACATCGCTACGGTGTCATCTGCCGTCGCGAACGTCACTTGCTCGATGTACTCGCGCGCCACCTCGGGAACCCGACGCCATCAGCATCGCCGGTTGCACCTCGAACGGCACGCCGTATCGGTGCATGGCCGCGGTGAAGGCGGTGCAAACCGCCCGGCCGGACGGGACCGCGACGACCGCGACGAACCGGGAGTGGTCATCGATTCCGGTGACCATCTTGCATTCCCGGTCGTCCGCAAGCGGAATCCCGCCGACCAGATCGAGCTGCCATAGGTGCATCGGCGCCTCGCGCTGCCAGCGCCGGTATTTACGCGGGTGTTGCTGCTCCTCCGCGGCGACCAGCCCGTTGCGCACCAGCACCCGGTGCACCGTCGCCCGGGCCGGCACCGCCTCGAGCAGCTGCTGGGTGGCGATCTCGTAGACGATGCGCCGCGCGCCCCACCGCGGATGCTGCTGACGCAGCTCGCAGATCAACGACTCAACCGCCGGCAGCAATCGGCTCGGACTGTTCCGCGGACGCCTCGACCGATCTGAGCTAACCGAAATGGACGCCGAGTAGAAGATCAACCGTCAGGCATGACCGTCAAGCATGTCCCGATAACGAACCGTCAAGCATGTCCTGGGACCGCACACCGACAATGGCATCGCTGGCGGGATCTGGCGATGGGTGTGGATGGCGGCGATGAGGGTCCGGTCGCCGCCGCGATTGAGTCGGTGGCGGCTGGTTCGTCCAGAACTGGCCGGGATGGGGCTGACGCCGGCGAGCGCGGCGAAAGCGGCTTCGCTGCGGACTCGGCCGTGGTGTGACCAAGCGGTTAACGCGATCGCAGCCGTTCCGCTTCAGCATCAACTGCGCGACAGCCGCATCAAACGCGGCGCCGCTGTCTACACCCGCTTCGGAATCGTTTCCGAATCCGGCGAAAAAACCTTCCGGTATCAATAGAAGACCCATCAGGATCGGGCCCGCGTTCAGCCGTAAGATCTGACGCTGTGCGGTCAGCAACGTTGTCTCGATCCCGGAGTCGGTGAGTCGCCAGGTCGGACTCATCTGGTCCTCAGACCTCGAGCCTGCCGGCTACCTGAGCGCAACGACCAGTGGGTCTGCGGATTCGTCCAGGTAGTCGTGGCCGGGGAAATACTCGATGTGCAAGTGGCTCGTGACGTCACCTGCCACCGCGAAGTCCCGCAAGATCTCGGCCAGCAGCCCGAGTTGAGCGCGTCCGCCCTGGATCCATAGAACATCCGATTCCGGAAGGCACCGTGCGACGATCGGGCCGGACCCGCCGACGATGTCAATCCGTGACAGGGATCGGTCATACGGCGAGGGGTCTGCCGAACGGTCGAGGGTCACGGAACCCCCGCCGAGGGTCAACAGCCTTGCCAGCACCTCCAACTCTGCGATGGTGCCGCTCAATTCCGTTTCCCGGGTGGCGTCTTGTCGGTGAACGTGCACTCTTCTCCTATCGGCCTGGCGCGTCGGGACGGTTGCCGGTCCGGCCCGCCCTCGCGTCTGGGGGACCAGCATGGTCAGACGGGGATCGGGAACAGTGGTCATCCGGGCTTCACCGCCGTCAACGACGCGGCCCTAAAGATCTGCCACGTCCGGCCGTTCTTCTCCCCCGACACGAACACCAACTCCGACGCGCGGACCACCTGCCCCACCGCCAGGCCCTTGGGCACACCCGGCTCGGGCAGCGAGATCCGCAACACCTGCGGTTGCCCACCATCCACGGTGAGCGCCACCGGCACCTCCACCAACGGGGCACCAGTGACCCGGTCCGTCGCCACAATCCCGGCGGACCTGTCCTTGTACTGCGGTACGGGCGTCGCCAACACCAGCATCGCCCGACTGCCATCGATCGGCAGCACCAACATGGTTGAAACTCCTTGACTCGGCGGAACCACACCCCAACGGCATGGTTCCTAAGTTGCCTAAGCTTCACGTGACAATCGTGATCAAGTCAAGAGCTTATGGTGAAGAATCTTGGGATGCACGTGTAGCCCAACCAGGACAAGATGGTTACGATCAGGCCATGACGCACCCTGCCGACGACAAACGCTCCCTGTTTCAGCGAGTCGTCGACGACATCGTCGACCAGATCCGCACCGGCGCCCTGCACTGCGGGGACGCGCTGCCCACCGCGCGAAAGATGGCCGAGAGTTACGGAGTCGCGTCGATGACCGCCCAACGCGCGCTGCGCGAGCTGCAAAACCTCGGACTCACCTACGCCGTCGTCGGCAAAGGCACCTTCGTCCACCCACTCGCCACCCAGCGCATCGGCACCGACGGACAACCCGACCCGGCGCGCAGCGGTACCGCCACCATGGCCGACGACCCGGACCTCAACCGGCGCGTGGCCCAGTTCCTGCTGAAACAGAACGAGATCGCCGGCCGCGTCGTCGACGCCATGATGGCCAAAGACGTCCACGGCATGAACGTCGCCGCTCAGGAACTCGCCGACCTCAACACGGCACACCAAGACCTCGCCGAGGACATCGCGAAGTACAAGGCCAACGCCGGCATCGACCCCGTCGACGCCGCACCAGCAGTGCCCGAGCCGGCGAAGCCGCGCCGCGCCCGCAAGCCGGCCAAGTAGCCGCAGGAGCCAGAGCGCCATCAGGGACGCCCGCAACGGCCGACTGGCTAAGAAAAGCTATACAGGATCAAGAAGCGGCCCGGCCGAAGCCGGGCCGCGCGCACGCGCTATGGCCTACGGCCCCACGCGCACGCCGACCAACACCGAGCCGCTGTCTATGCCGACATCAGATGATCCCAGCGTCCCGAGGATGGTTGCGCCTCCGTCGACGACCGCAACACACGATCGACGTCGCATCGCGTAACCGACGCCATCAACGCGCCTACTGGCAAAAGACTCACGATTCGCGCTATGCGGGACGATGCCTCCAGAATCGGACATCTAAGTGCATCGATCTACATGGTCATCTGACATCAGCCGCGACAGCAACGAGAGCGGATTCCCGCATCCAGAGGCACACAACCACGGACTGACGCTATATTTCGATGCGGTGAAATTCTACCTTAAATTACACAAGAGTCTATTTACCGTAGGAGTTGCCTGGCCCCGAGTGTTACTGTATTCCAATCTGTGCCCGGTTCAGCTTCAAGCCGTTGCGTGAGCCATGCAGACCGGGATAGTTGTTCTTGGCGCAACTCGCGCATATCAACTCCGCCCCCTGAATAGCCAACCACAGACGAACCAACTTCCGCTAAGCGCCCGTTCATCGAATCCATAAACTCGGCATCCATCTGCCGCACCGCATCAACGAAGCAGGTTGTTGGCATCTTCACACAGCCGCGGGCCCCCTCAATAATTCGCATATTTCCATCCAACGAGTGGCGCCATGTCAGAGTAACCTCATCCACATCGCCGGTGATTGTACGCCAAGCGCATACATATGCTGGTTGAGCGAGATAACTCAAATCCAGAACGTGTCTGCCATGCCAGACCACAGCTTCCCAAGCCTCTTCGCTCTCAACAGGACGCCAATCTTCGGGAAAACTCGCGATGAACTGACTCAACGCGCCAGGTACGGGTTCAAGGACACCTGCCGTCAGTTGAATAAGGTCTTCCCAGAACCGGCCAACATAATAATCAACGCCCTTGCCAGCCCTGCAGGCAAGCTCGGCTTCTTGACTCCGCGCCGCCGCCGACAAGCGATCCGAACCTCCGCCTTCATCGAACTCGATCCAGTACCTTCCTTCAGTCAGGCCAAACCAGTGCAATCGCTGCGACTTGCCCCACGGCTCAACCCCGTCAAGACCAGTGAGCTCAAACCGGAATCGAAGCGTGCGTATCTTCATTGTGCGCACCCATTCAGAAACGTATATACGATCGGCAATCTCATCAGAACTACCGCCGCGGCACGCGCAAACCTGCACCGAAGCTCCCGCTACCGAAGCTTCCCATTGGGCTTGAAGATCTTCTCTTTGATCAGCACGTTCTGCGCCTCTCTCGGCAAATCTCTCCACGTCGAGACATAGCCATGATAGTTGGCACCATTGTGTCGCGCAAACATTACGATTTCGTTCGCATCCCGATCATATGCGACACGCCGCCCGCTGGTGGAATTAACCAAGCGAGAACGGTCGAGCATCGCCTGAGCATTCGTGGGCTCCCCAGAAACATAGCCGCCGGCTCTTCCGCCAGCATGCTTTGGGTTTGCCTCGTAATTCATGCGAGGACCGAAGGGAACATCGCAATTGGTGTTATGAACCAGGACCGGGGTGGTGCCGGCGAGCACATAGTACGTGTGGATGTCAGCAACGGTGAGGTTGTACATGGTCCGGCGACCGACGAAGAGGCGCACTGCCTGAACATCCGGCTGTGCCAGAGGAGCGAGGGTCCGCAATTCATCGGTGCGCCTCAGCTCGCCCGCATCGATCCATTCATTGCGGTCAGGGCTCCAGAATGGATGATGCTGAGTCGTACTGAGAGTCGCCTGCCGACCGTCCGCAAGTTCAACCGTGAGGTCGGCCAACTCGACATCAGTGTTGACATGAAGCCTGGTCACCTCCCGCGCGGCCGTCTCTCCTGTCGTCGGGTCGGTGGCGACGACTTCGTCGCCCACCCGGATCTCGGAGATTGGCTTTGTCGAACCGTCGGCCATGAGGACTTCGGTGTCCGGGGCGAAACTGTCGCATAGCTTGGCCAGGCGTCCACCCATACTCATGGCCTCCAGGTCCGCCAGGGCCTCGTCAGCCATGATCTTCGATTTTGGCCTGATGACCTTGCCTTCGGAGAGCAAACGCGATGCGCCGCCGCCGCCCATTTCCGCCTCGACTGCGGCCTTGAGCCCCTCGGAGTCGAGGCTGGGGAAAACGGTGCCGATCGTGCGCGCGTTGAGCGCGGTGTCGACATCCTTGGTGTAGATGGCCGAGCAAGCCGAGCCGTATCCCGCCGCCCCATCACAGGCGGAGTTCATCATGTACAGCATCTTTTTGTCGTCGTCCATGGCGTCCCAGCTGCTTCCCCAAGCGCGCTGGTACTGGTCGTACGCGTAGTCGAGTTCCTTGGCGAAGTGGTAGACGTTGCCCTTGACTTGGGCGTTGGTCACCCTGACGCCGCCAACTGTGCCGCCGCCGTTGCCGTCCTCGACCACGTCGATTCTCTTGGATGACTCCTGGCCACCGCAGGCGCCGCCGTTGCCCTCCGCACAGCCGGTCTCGGTCGGGTCGATGCGGAGACCGGACGGGTCGGAGTGGGTGATGGGGTTGTCGCCGGCGTACGTGTAGCCGCCCAGCTGGCTCGGGTCGGTGACCTCCAGGATCGGGTCGGGGCTGATGAAGCGGCCCAGAACCGGGTCGTACTTACGGGCTCCGACGTCGGTGTAGCCGGTGTCGATGTTCTTCGCTGCGCCCAGGTAGCCACGTGTCATGTCGGGCCAGGCAGTGGGGTTCGCGTTGGCCCGATCCTCGCCGTACGGCTTGAACTGCTGGCGGGCCACGGCCTGAGTGGTCGTGTCCATGGTCAGGGTGGCGTTGTTGTGCGAGTCGCTGATCAGGTAGTGGGCGCCGCCACCGGGCAGTGTGGAGCGGATCGCCACCGGTCCTGCGCCGCCGTGGCTGTACGTGCGGACCGCGCCCAGGGTCACCGGCTTGGCCGGCACCGAGGTATCGATGACGACCTCGGTGTCGCCGGCGAACAGGCTGGTGCGCTTGGGGTCCCGCCGGATCAGCTGGTTGCCGTCGGCGTCGTAGACGAACTTGGTGGTGCCGTTGCTCGTGGCGACCTCGGCCAGGCGACCCTCGTCGTCCCACTTGAGCGTCTGGTTCTTGCCACTGGTGGCGGTGCGGGTGAGCAGGTTGCCACCGACGTCGTAGACGAACTTCGTCGGGTCGGCGTTGCCCTTGGTCTCGGTGAGCGTGTGCGGCTGGGCCCCGGTGCCGTTGCAGGCCGTGGAGCAGCCGAGCGTGTACGCCGTGGTGACGTCCGGGCCGCCGCTGGTGGAGTGGTCCACCAGCTGCTTGCGGCCTCCGATAGCGTCGTAGGTGAGCGACTGCCAGTACGCGCCGGTCCCGGTCGCCACCCCACCGGCCGCCGGCTTCAGGACGTTCGCGGCCGGGCAGGCCCCCGACGCCGTCCACGCGTCGGCCAGCCGGGCCAGCGAGTCGTAGCGGTAGCACTGCGTGTCGGTGACCGGGTTGCCGTTCTCGGTCTGCTTGTTGGTCACCGACAGCGGGTTGCCGGCGTCGTCGTACGTGTAGTTCGCCTCGTCGACCACCGGCCCGATGCCTTCGGCCCGCGAGACTGTACGGCTGCTTCGCCGAAGGGTGTACTCGTCGTACCCGTACATGACCTCGGCCTGCTTGGTCGACGGGCCCAGAGTGACCTTGCTGGGCTGACCGAACTCGGTGTAGATCGTGTCGGAGACGTACGCCTCGATGCCCTTGGTGCTGGTCGCCGCGCCGAGCAGCCCGCGCCCGTAGGTGATCGTCTCTTCGGGCAGGCCGGCGACAGCCGGGTCGGTCTGGCGGGCGAGCAACTCGTTGTTCGGGGTGTACGCGAACGACGTCTCGTACGACACCGGCAGCGGAGCCTCGGCCGACGGCAGTGAGATCTTCTGCCCCATCGGCCGGCCCAGCTTGGAGTAGCCGGCGACTTCGACGGTGTAGCCGCCCTCGACGCCGGAGACCTTGCGTGTCGACGAGGTCGGTGATCCGATCCGAAGCGTGTCGTACGTCCACGAGGCGAATTGGAACTTGGTGCTGACCTTGGTGCCGGTGAGCCGACGGCCGAGCAGGTCGTACGTGTAGCTCAGCTGTACCCCGCGGCCGTCCCTGCTGAGGGTCGCGTTGCCGGCGTCGTCGTACTGGGTGAGGCTGGTGCCGGTGTCCGGGTCGACGTGCTTGGTCTTGCGGCCGAGCAGATCGTACGTGTCGACCCAGGTCGACTGGTCGGGTCCGATGGTCTTGGTCGGGAGCCCGGCGTCGGTGTACTCGTACTTCACGCTGTTCGAGGCGCCGCCGGACGCGGTGAACCCGGCGGTGACGCTGCCCGACAACGTGGGCGCGGTGGTGTACTGCTGCAGCTCGGTGAGCTTGCCCCGGGCGTTGGTGATGCTGGTCGTGGCGATCCCGCCGGTGGGCGGAACAGTGGTGACCTTGTCGCCGGTGTGGGCGGAGCGGGTACGGAACGTCTCGACGCCGTTGTGCTCAGCCGTGGTCTGGGTGACCCGACCCATCGCGTCGTGGTCTATGACAGTGGTAGACGGGACCGACACCTGCGAGAGGTGGTCGGAGATGAGACTGTCGCCGGGGCTGCCGTCGACGGCGTAGGCGTCGTTGGTCAGGACGGTCCAGCCGTGCGAGTCGTACTGGATGTCGGAGACGATGGTGGCGCCGTTCTCACCGGTGCTCTGGCTCTCCAGCGGGCGCAGCATCGCGTCGTGCAGCACCTTGTTCGCGATGTAGGTGATCGGAGCGTCGGTCTTGTCATTGTCGGCGAGCGTCTGGGTGGTGACCACGCTCGGCGCCGTGGACCGCAGCAGGTACTCGTACTTCATGTTGGCGGGGGCCTTGGCTTCCCGGTTCTTGTTGGGTAGCCATGCGCTGGTCAGCCGGCCCAGCGCGTCGTACTCGGCCGAACTCAGGCTGCCGGCGATGTCGACCTCGGCGATCGGCAGCTGCCGGGCCGGGGCGAGGGTCATCGTGGCGACCTGGCAGTCCTTGCTCGACACCGTGACCGCGGAACAGTCGGTACCGGAGGTCACCGGGGTGACGGTGGTGAGCGTCTTGGGCAGCTCCCCAGTGCTCGGCGAGTACCGGGTGTGGACCGCCTGGGCCAGCCCAGTGGAGTTGGGTGTTCGGGTCACCGTCTTGGCCCGGCCGTACATGTCGTACGCGGTCGAGGTGGTGTCCAGCCACTTGCTCACGGTCGTGCCGCTCGCCGTTGCCGCTGCCTTGATCAGCGTGGGGTTGCCGGCCGCGTCGTACGAGGTGCGGGCGTCCGAGATCAGCGTCCCCGAGGGGGTCGCACCGGCCGCTGCGCAGTCCTGATTCGTCTTGATCAGCTCGGACGGCAACACGATCCCCGCCGTGCTGCCACCGACGATCGGGACGGTCATGTCGACGTACTTGTTGAAGGTGCACAGGGGGACGTTGCCGGCCGCGCCGGTCTCACCCCGGTCGACCTGCTGGACCGCCATGCCGGTGGTGCTCTGGCCCAGCGTCGTGTTGTAGAAGGTGGCGGTCTCGGTCTTGCGCCAGCCGTAGGAGACCTTCTGCCGGGTGAGAGTGCGCGACGGAACGACCATGTTGGCCTCGAGGGTGGGCAGGCCGGTTCGGGCGCGGGACGCGGTCGGGCCGATGATCTTCGGCACCGAGACCGTGGCCGACTCGGGCATGCCGCCGACGCCGGTGTAGGTGACGGTCTCGAAGACCTGACCGGTCAGCTCGGGTGAGTCGGTGACCGACACTGTGCCGTCGGTGCTGCTCAGGGCGGGAACGCTGCGGGTCTTGCCACCAGGCAGGACGTCGCCGTTCATGCCGAGGAAGTAGAACGTCTTGGTGAGGGTCTTCTGGTCGTACACCTCGGTCTTGTTGTTCTTGTGGAAGACCGCCGTGTCACCGGTCGTGACGTGCACCTCGGGGTAGCCGCGGAACTGGCCCCAGGTGCGGTTCTTCTTCTCGACCACTTCGTTGTCGTCGTAGTGCCAGCCGGGGTCGCCCTCGTACGAGTACTCGGTGACCAGTTTGGGCTGGGTTCCGTCCTGGTACTTGTTCCAGTTGTCGAGGGTGACAACCGACTTGACCGGGTGCGTGTAGAACCAGTCGATCAGCGGGCGCGGCTGGGCCTGCGGGGTCCAGTAGACAGGGAAGCAGCCGGTCTTGTTGGTCGAGGCGAACGCCTGGGCCTTGGTGTCGTTCTCGTCGGCGAGGTCGCTGGCCGGTAGCCCGGAGCAGGTGGGCGTGTTGTACGTGACGACCGTTTCGGCGCCGGTTTCCGAGGTCACGTTGCCGACGCGGTTGTACCACATCTTCGGCAGGCCGGGCAGCGTGCCGACGCGGTTGAAGAGCTGCGCCGGGTTGAAACTGACCGTGCCGCCGTCGGCGGTCACCGTCGCCCCGCCGGACTTGTCGAGACCGGTGTGTTTGATCGACTGCAGCCACAGGGTCGGGGCGTGGTCGCCGCCATCGGGCAGGGTCTGCGTCAGGTCGTACCGGTCGACCGGCGTCATCGCACCGTTGACCAGCACCTCGGTGACGATCGAGGCGAGGCGCCGGCGGGACCAGAAACTCGGCGCGTGGTTGATGCAGTCCTGGCCGCTGGTGCAGTTCAGGTCGACCGGCACGTCGGGCCAGTACTCGGCGTGCTCGACCCCGAACTGGTCGCTCGCGCACGTGTTGCCGGCCGGCTCACCAGGGAAACAACGCTCGGTGGTGTTGAAGGTGATCTTGCCTGACGGCGAGGTCGAGTAGACCGACCCGGCGCGCAGCCCGTACTCGATACGCTTGAGCGTTCCACCGCGCACGTACTCGACGGCGGTGTCCTTCATGTTCGCGCCGTAGAAGTTGGTTTCCTGGCCGTAGTAGTAGGCCATGGCGTTGCCGTTGCGGTCGACCACGAAGTCGAGCCCGAACCGGTAGCCGAGCTTGCACGAGGTCGCGGCGAACGAGCCGTCCGGGCAGGCCGCCACACCGCCGTGGGCCTTGTAGACGGGCACCGTCCGGACCGACTTGGTCTCGTCCTTGGTCGAGGTCCAGCCGGGCAGGCGGTTGAGCCCGAAGTAATACTGGACGCCGTTCTCGATGACCCGGAAATACTCGCCGTTCTTGGTCTCGTTGGTGGCGCCGGTCAGGCTCTCGATCTTCGTGGTGGCGCTGTCGTTCGCCGAGCGGAAGGTCTTCGTCTGGTCGTCGTAGACGATCTCGGTCGACGACCCGTTGAGCGACAGCGTGAGGACCTGCCCGGCCCAGCACAGGTCACCGGAGTATTCCGGCGCGCCCGAACCCTCGACGTCCTCGCAGCTGCGGTAGGTGCGCTCGATGAAGTTGTCCGGTGTGTTCCAGCCGTCGCCCACCCACGAGGACTGGTTGTTGGTGCCCAGCGTGCGGGCATCCTGGGAGCTCGAGCTGTACGACAGGCTCAGCGCCGGAGCGCCACCACCGACGGCCGGCGGCACCGAGATCGGGTAGTTGTAGGTGAACGCGCCGGTGTTACCGCTGGTCGACCACGATCCGCCGGCCGAGAGGTCCGTGGCCTTGAAGTCGCCACTGCGGCCCGAGGCGTCCGGTTCGGCGGCGAGCACCGTGACCCCGGACGAGACCGAGGCCGAGGCCGCGAGCGGCGCACCGGTCAGTGCGGGCAGCGGCGTCCGTACACGGCACTGCTCCAGCTCGGGGGTGGTTAGCGCGCACGCGGGCAGCTGGACCAGGCGCAGCCGCGACTCGTAGCCGCCGCCGTAGGCGTTACGGAACGTCGTCGGGTCGACCTCGACGTCGACTTGGCCGGCGGCGCCCGTACCACGCAGCGCAAACATCACGCCGCGGACTCCGGCGGCCTGGGCCGTCTTCTGGTCGACGGTCGTGACCCGTACTTGTTCGGGCGCGGAACCCTGGGCGCCACGCGTGACCGACACCGGGGACGAACCGGCCCGGACCTTCGTGCGGCTGGCGAGCCGCACGGTGCTGTCGTGGGCGCCGGGCAGCGATGAGTTCGAGCCGACCGCGAACTTGGCGTACGTCTTCGCCGGAACCTTGGGCGCGGCGGCCTTCTTGCTCCGGTCGAGCTGGACGCGTTCGAGCGGCTTGGGCTCGGGCCAGTCCACACCCTTCGGGTCGGCGACCGCGGCGACCGGCGTCAAACCGATCAGCGCGGGCCCAGCCGCCGCTACCAGACCGAGCACAGCGAGCCGGCGCCAGCGTGCCACCAATCGTGCGCCCCAGCGGTTTTTGGACAGCATTCAGTAACTCCCCCGTGACCGATCCGCGTCGGTCGATGCTCCGACCGGCGCGGTCAGCGTACGAGGAGGCCTCTCGACGATCCTGCATGAATGATCTTTTTCACAAGATATTGATAACGGCCAGTGTCGACCTACGTCTGGGCACCGCCACGCACCGACCCCAGCTGAACCACCGCGGCGACCCGGCACTGTACGCACTTCGGGGCGTCCGGGGGCTCGGCCTTGGAGAAGACATGACCAGCGCAGCGGTCCACGCCTTCCGCGGTCAAGGTGCGCCCAAGTTTCTCCGGCATTGGCGACGCCATGGTGACCGGACCTGGCGTGGCCATCGCGGCGAGTTGCTCCGGTGCTGGAGCGGTGTCCTGGCCCTGCAGATCCAGCAGACGCGACAGCCGATGGTTCTCCGCCCGAAGCGTTGCGGTGGGCCCAGCGGTCAGGACGATGATGCTGAAGACAGTCATGGCCGTGGTCAGGGTGGTCATGGTGATGACGGACGCTGCGATGAGGGTGCCGACGACTGCGGCGGTGGCGTCGCTGGTGTAGAAGGTGGCCGAGGGCCCACCCCGGAGTGAGGCGTTCGGGGTGGCGGTTTGCAGGTGGTGGCCGACGGCGATGAGGGCTACGACTCCGGGCACGCCCGCGGCGGTCACGGCGGCGAGCGCGACCGGCAGTGTGGTGGCGTTGACCAGCACGACGAAGCACAGCCCAACCTGAAGCGGGAGACACTGCGTGGAAAGCCACGCGCCGGGCACCTCGTGCGCGAGGTGCCCGGCGACGCTGCCGCAGGAGGCGCACCCCGCGGTACCGGTGGCACGAACCATCGCCTGACCCCGCACGAACATCAAGTCGTCCGCCAAAGACATTTGGCCAGCTCAGGGGTCGCCGCGAGTGCTCCGGACGCGCTCGGGGAGCGAATAGCACCCGACATCACCGCTGGGCACCCGTGGTCACCGCCGGGCACGCCGGGCCGCGTGTGCCCGGGGTTTGCTCCGAACGCGCTCCGACCAGCGACGGAACCCCACCGGTGGACCAGATGGCACCTATGAGCACCCGATGAGACGCCCGGGCGCTCCCAGGAACGCCCTGGTAGGTACGATATGGGCCGCAGGCCCTCGTAGCTCAGGGGATAGAGCATCGGTTTCCTAAACCGTGTGTCGTAGGTTCGATTCCTACCGGGGGCACCAAACGGATATGCGACGCCGGTTGCGGTAGGTCGGCGGGCGGTAGTAGCGGAAGTTCCAACCCTGGCGCGTCGGCAAGGGTGATCTCGACGTCAGCGAAACGATCCTTCGGGTGGTACCGCACCTGGACGTCGAGCGCTTCGTACAGGGTGTGGAGATCCTCGGGGGGCCGACTGACGAGGGTGTCGGCCAGTTCGGGAAGTCGGTTCAGCGCTGCCGTGATTTCGTCGAGGTCGGGTGGCGCGGCTGCTAGCTCGGCCTCAGCCTGGTCGGCGTCGGCTTGCCGGTAAGTGATCATGTCTTCGAGTTCGCCGATGCGGGTGGTGATTTGGCGTCTGGTGGGAGCCGTGATGTCGTCGGCTTCCAGGTTGAGTATCTGGCGTTGGAGTCGCCGGTTGAGGTCGGCGATTTCGCTGTTGATCTCTGCGAGTCGGGTAGCTGCTGGGGCACGGCCATTGTTCCGGTCGGCCTCGGCGGCGTCGAGGCATTTGATCCGCCCCGGAAATTCCGGACAAACGTTTAGTGGTCCAAATTACGCCGCACGCTGCCCGTTCAGGTACTCGTTGTAGACCTCATTAGGGGTCTTGTAGCCGAGGCCCGAGTGGAGACGTCGGGAATTGTATCGGACTTCTATGTACCGCGCAACATCTTCTATAGCGCGTTTGCGGGTCGGGTACTGGGTGCGTTTGACCCTCTCGTTCTTGAGCGCTGCGAAGAACGATTCCGCCATCGCGTTGTCGTAACAGATCCCGGTACGCCCGACGGATTGTCTGATCTCGTG